>CAXSIG010000011.1:17252-21783 GCA_964237255.1 uncultured Bryobacteraceae bacterium | reverse complement strand
AGTACCGTGGCGGACATCGGAGTTCCAGCCCGGGCAATCAAAATCGTCGCATCGGACGCAGGAACTTCCAATAAACCAACATTGCCAAGAATTTCATGCCAAGGCCCAGCCGGTCCCTGTATCGACGCGTACCCAAAATGCTGTGCCGATAGTCCCAGAGAAAACACAAAACCGCTAATGAGTAAACGCATACCAGAGCCCTGCACGAACATCGAAAAAGTTGGGACGTTGTGGATTACCGCTATTGATCAAGTAGACTCCTCGCAAACCGCTTACAGAAAACAACAGACCAGGCGGGGTTCCCGGCAAACGAAAGCGTACTCCGGGACCAGTCTCAGCAAAATTGGCCCAGTATTGGCGCTGAGTGTCTGCGGTTAGATTTCCGTTCCAGAGCACCTGAACCTTGCCCGCCGTCCAACCACCGCGCCACTGCGAGTAGGTCAGCCAATCTTTACCAAACCGACTGAGAAATACCGCGTCACAGTTTGTTTCCAAGAAAGCCCCTCGGGATTCAGAGCCTATAGCGTGGCCCCAACTTCGCGCCCACGAAACTCCGCCCCGATAGTCCGGCAATGCGTGATGTGTCTTATAGCCAATTGCACTCCCCGCTTCCGCCCAACCTGTGAAACCATGAAACCGCCCCGTTACACCGACTCCCGCGACAAACGCGCTTTCCGACAAGGCCTGTGGATTCGGTCCCGCTTCGCCCAACCGCGTGTCCCCTATAAATCGAACAGACAAATAGGGACGGATCGGCAACCCATCAAACCGAAATTCCGTTTTCACTTGGCCATAGGAAAACGCATCATGCCAGCGGCTCGAAAAAAACGGCATCACCCAAGCCGTGGTTCGCACGCGCGCAAATTCCGGACGCAAATTGTCGTAAGCCTGTTTTGCCTCGGCAGAAACGCCGCCGTCCTCGCTTGCTCGCGCTCTGCGAAACCAGTCGAGAGCGTTCCGATCGTCATGAAGCAGGTTGTAAGTCCAACCCATCTTCAACATTAGGCCGTAATCATTGGGGGCAGACTCTTGCGCGATTTTTAAATATCGAAGCGCATCTTGTAAATAACCCGCACGATAGCTTCTCTCGTACATAACACGGGGATCGGCGTCGGCAACCGTCTCCTGCACGGCAAGCGGGCGAGGTAGATTTAGTGTCGTTCGGACGCGATTCGCGAGTGCTTGATCTTCCCCGTCCAATACTTGACGCAACAGCGGCATTGCACGGTTTTTCTGGCCTCTTGAGAGAAGCAGAAATCCAAGCTGCGCCGCAGAAAGCAGGTCTCCATGATCGGCCGCTACGATATGAGCAAACTCAATCTCCGCATCCGCTTTCTGTTCCATTCGGAGGAGCAGGTAAGCAAGCTCGCGATGTAATTCGCTATTGGACGGGTCGAGCGAAAGTGCATTCCGAAATTCGTAGACATATGGATATCGACTCGGCAACAGTTCCCGTGCCCGATCCGCACACCGCGGCTCTCCGCCTCGCGACGCTGCTAACAGTGCCGCTGTAGCTACCTCAGGATGATTGCGCAAGCGCTCCACCCCGGCATAATCAATCAGCACGGACCGGCGTTGCGGCTCTAACTTCCAAGCGGCCAAGTAGTGTTCGGCCGCTAATTCCCACTCATCTCTTTGTTCTGCCAACTGGGCCAGTTCATAATGCACGCTGAATGTTGGGGCGGCAGATTCCAGGGCCGCTTTCCAGCGGGCTATTCCCAAAGCAAGAGGCCGATCGATATTCTGAAATGCCTGTTCGGCGGTGCGCGCCGATGGCAAATCACTAGTCTGACGACGAATGCGGTCGAATACGCGCCGGGCTTCAGCCTTGGCTGCGATTGGGTCCTCCGGCTCTTCAAAGCTAAGAAAAGCGTATTCCAGTGCCGCATGGTAATCGGCCGCATCCAGACTGGCAGCATCTCGGAAATGCATGCGGGCCTGTCGATTTTCCCCAATTTTCAAACAAGCATATGCCGCGTCTTTGTGCACGTCCGGGCGCTTCGGTTCCAAAATAAGTGCTTTGTCGAAGTTAACGATTGCAGCCTCATAGTCGTTCGTCTTTAACGCTGCATAGGCATCGGAGAGAACCTGGTAAGCAGGCGTTTGGGCGCTTAGCAGTACAAGCTGGAGTAGGATCACGTAACCCATGGCCGGTAATCACAGCAGTGGCGGTACGGATGAATTTCTCTCCGTGGGATCGTAAACTAGAACGATTCCATGTCCGCCAACGCGATAATTATCACCACTATTAATCAACCCACCGAAGCGGTCCGGAAAATTGCCTCGCTTTGCCCCGAATGGACGTTTTTAGTTGCCGGAGACAAAAAGACTCCGAAGGATTGGAGTTGGCCGGGGGTAACGTTCTTATCCGCCGATGAGCAACTATCCACAAGCAAGTTTGGCGCGGAGTGCCCTTTCAATCATTATGCGAGGAAGAACGTCGCTTATCTCTGGGCCGCGTCGAAGGGAGCCGAAATCATCGCCGAAACGGATGACGACAACATCCCTTACGACACATTCCTTCAGGATGTCAGCCGAACCGTTTCCGGCAAGCCTGTGAAAAAAACCGGCTGGGAAAACGTCTATTCCCACTTCACCCAGGACCGTATCTGGCCGCGCGGGTTCCCGTTAGAACTAATTACCGAGAGTCTTAAGAACACATCTGCCCTGGGCGAATCCGAAAGCCACGACTGCCCCGTCCAGCAATACTTGGCGGATGGCGACCCCGACGTTGATGCCGTGTATCGCCTTACGACTGTCGCGGAAACAAAATTCGGGCCCAACACGATCATCCTGAAGCCGGGAACCTACTGCCCATTCAACTCCCAAAACACCCTTTTCTGGCGCGATGCCTTTCCGCTGCTCTACCTTCCCGCTTATGTCAGCTTTCGGATGACCGATATTTGGCGGTCGTTTGTCGCCGAAGCATGTCTCTATGCGATGGACAAGCCCGTAGCATTTCGAGAAGCAACGGTGTTTCAGGAACGGAATCAGCACTCCTTGATTCGAGACTTTCGCGATGAAATACCGGGCTATCTGAATAATGTCCGGATCGTGGAAATCCTAAGCAGCCTGACTTTGCGAAACACTCCCGCGGATACCGCCGCCAATGTGCTTGCGTGCTACGAGGCGCTGGTTAGCGCGGATATCGTGCCGGAGAAAGAGTTGCCGCTGCTCCAACTCTGGCTAGATGAACTAAGCGGCCGATGATCGGCCGCGCCGGGCTTTGATAAACGACTGAACGCAAAGACCGACAAAGATGCCGGTAATTAAGACCATAACGCCTTGAGCCTCCACTGCGATCGGCCGCTCCTGCATCGCCGGTCCGTTCACTCCTCTGAAAAACTGAACCAAGCTTCCCAGAAAACCCAATAGCCCAATTGTCACAGCGATGTGCATCACCAGCGCTCGACGTGCGGCGTTGTTCGCTAACAAGCCGCAGATCAAAATCGGCAGGCCGAACCAGGCCGGGATTAAGGCCGTCATGTGCGTACTTCCCGTTCCGACAAAACCACCTACTCCAAGCGCGATCAGTAATACTCCCGTGATTACAGTGGTGATAGCCATAAGGGTTTATTTGATTGTAAAGGCTGGCGTGTCACCATGAGGTTTCGCATGGCAAGTTCGTTACAACTCGAAGCAAAACCCATGTTGATGGGTCACTTGCAAATCGCCCGGGCCCGGTATCGTCGTTGCACTTTCACTCGAGCACGACAAATGGTCCTCCCTAAACGCGTGGATCCTGCTAATCGGTTTTGCGGCAATCTGCCTGATTGCATCGAATAACTACGTCATCAATGAGGTTCTGGACGCACCATTCGATCTGAAACACCCCACGAAGTAGCTGAGGCCGGTACTCTCCGGTAAAGTCAGCGGAAGGTTTGTATTGCGAGCCTGGATTGATGGCGGCCGTGATTTGCTCTATGGCCATCATGGTGTTTCTACTTTTTGTGGACCTCACCGTCCTACATCAAGTTTGTCCGCACTGTTCCCGTTCAATAGCCGAGGCGCGGCCTCTCCCCGTTCGGAAGCTCTTGTGGCGAAACAATTCCCGAATCATAGGATTGCGAACGCAGCCCAGTTCAATTCAATGCAGGGCCAAAATTAGCGCGGCTGTTCGCAAGGCGTCGCATCAACTAGGCGGGATGCTGGGTGTTAAAATGACCGCGCGTTAAATCTGCGGTGATTATGCGGTACACGTTAGCGACCAGCTGAGCCTGGGCGGGGGCGTTGAACCGTTCCTTCACCCAGCTTGCCGCGTTGTCCACCATCGGACTGAACGAGTCGGGATTACTCCGTAACTCGGCAATCCGCCGCGCTAAAGCATCCAGCACGGAAAGAGACTCAACATGGTCGAAATTATTGGGTTCGGCTCGCTCGCCCATAACCGCGTTGTCGACCGTAATTAGAGGATATCGCGGATCGCGATATCCTCCAGCTCCGGCAAGGCCAAAAACTGGAAGCCGCGCGGCCATTGCTTCCGCCAGGACTAGCCCAAAAGGTTCCAGCCGGCTAAGGAACAAAAAAGCGT
>CAXSIG010000011.1:3296-17242 GCA_964237255.1 uncultured Bryobacteraceae bacterium | reverse complement strand
CGCCGCCGCGTACACGGGCCGGACATCCTGCATCATACCCGTGAAGTGAATACGCTCGGCGACCCCTAGCTCTGCAGCTAGGTCAATCAGCTCCGGAATAATGGGGCCATCGCCACAAAATACCAAGTGCCAGCAGCCGGAAAGGCGGGAAAGAATGCGAACTGCGTCCTGGCAGCCCTTGTACCAGGCGAGGCGGCAAACCATGGCGAGGATGTGGGCGTCCTGCGGCAGGCCGAGGTTGTCGCGAGCTTTCTCCTTGGCCTCCAAATGGGCATAATGCGCGCAATCGACTCCGTTGTAAACCGTCCAGGTCTTCTCCAGACTTCCCCACCCGCGTTCCAGAATGCGATCGCGAATCTCCTCAGTTATACAAATGCAGCCTTCGACAATCCGTGGAATGATCCGGCATATTACGCGTTCCAGCCATTTGATTTCCGAATCGAAGTACGGACCGTGAAAATGAATGATCTTTCGGTATCGCGTACCCACCAGAGCTGCGTGCAGCCAGTAAACCGGATTATGGAAGTGCAGGATATGAGGGCCGATCCGGCCGATGATTTCCCGCGCCCGCAACCACCCCCTCAGGTCTTTGGGGCCTTTCGAATGCAGGAAATGACAACGCTCCCCTATGCTATTTGCCAACGGCCCTGCGTCACCATAGGCGAATATCAGGTGAACCTGGAATTCTGCTGGATCCAGGGCGTTGGCCAAGTTCTCCACAACGCGAAGCGAACCACCCACGTTCAGGTCATCGCGGTAAAGAATCATCGCAACGCGCACCGGATTTAAACCTGTATCGGGCATCGCGCTCTAAACTAACAGTGTAGCGGCTCGCGTGAGCAATCCGCTACGCTGATAACTTTACGCCAAATCGCGACGGCAGAGCCACTTCTAAATCGCATCGGGCGGCTTAGAATCGATTTGCAACACAACCGAGTTCTCAGATCACTTGTAGAAAGCTATCCAGAAGATGGCGATTTGAGCAGAAAGGTATTGAACGAGTTCGCCTTGAGCCAACCTGAAACTCTGCGGTCTCCTACCATGATGTTAACCGGTCGCTTGAAGTTAAAGCCGTGGTGCAGGACGACGGCAACGCTCTTGTCGGGGTTGAGGAACG
Organism: uncultured Bryobacteraceae bacterium; assembly: GCA_964237255.1. Lineage (GTDB taxonomy): Bacteria > Acidobacteriota > Terriglobia > Bryobacterales > Bryobacteraceae > JALYXI01. The sequence continues at coordinate 16,125 of CAXSIG010000011.1, read as the reverse complement.
CGAGCGCTTCCACAAAGAGGCCTTTAGTCCGGAGGCGCCGAGCCCCTGGCTGCACGAAGTGGCTGAAGTGCTTCATCAAATAGAATTCATGATTGAAGTGGTAGGTCCGGGCGGAGACATCAACAGTAATGAGTGAATTCTGTCTCCAACCCCAACGGCTTTCGCCTCCCTCATGCAGCGCCAGATTCCAATACATGTAGGCATTCGTCCCATTTTCGAAGTAAAACTTCATGAGATCCCAACAGTGGAGGCAGTGATGCCAGCTGTTGGTTCCGTCGCCGCACTCCTGTTCAGACTGATAAATCCGGAGGTCGGGATGGGACTTGTGGATCGAGGGAAGGGCACTTTTTCCATCCCATTGCGCACCCACGCCACGGATATATTTTCTGGCTTCTGGATCCCGCAAAGCCGTCTCAAGTAAAGCAGGATCAGCCCGTTCTAGTGTGCCGAAGAAGATCTCCACTCCTCGTTGCGACATCACGGGCCCTAAATATCGCAGGAAACGTGCCAGAGACTCCGGTGTCCATGTGCAACTTGGAAACGGGTGCGGTGTATTGAACTCGTTCTGCGGCATCACCATATCGATGTTGATCCCGTGCTGTCGATACGCATCGACGAAGTTTCCGAAGTAGCTGGCGTAGGCCGCGTAGTAGGGCTTCTTGTCTAGGAACATGTCAGAACCCTCTATGCCTACTTGATCCGGCCTGATTCCATTTGGTGGGCGGTCGAAAGGTTGTGGCTTTTCGGCATAGAAACCATTTTTCTTCATCCAAGTGGGAGGACTCCACGGAGAGGCCCAGAAACGAAGATGGGGATTGTAGTGCAGTGCGGACTTGATGAAAGGGATCTGAGTCTCAAGATCATTAGAAATCGAAAAATGACCAAGAGCAAAGTCACCCGCCACCTCATCGTAGGAATACCAATTTCTGGAAAAGTCGTTCGCTCCTATAGGCGTGCGGCAAAGAGTAAAATTAGCGCCGACACCGGGAGCAAACAGCTCACGGAAGATGCTTTGCTGATCGTCGCTTCTCAATGTGGTGAGTGAAGTCCAGCCGAGTTCATTGAAGCAGCCTCCGAAACCCTCGACCGTCTGAGCGGGGGAGTCAAGATAGACCGTGAGATCGTGTGTGGCCCAGAAAGAGTCGGAGGAAGACAGAGGAACCGTTTGCCATGGGGAACTCTCTGTGGTGGAAATCCAGATTGCTTCGTCGGGAAGAATAGACCCCATCCGCTCATCGCTACGCAGGAATCGAGCGGCAGAATACGCCGTGGTAACCGCAATTGCGGCAGAAGACCCAACGATCATGGAACGGCGTGACGTTTGCTTCGCATCTTTCAGGGCCTTCCCCTTGAGAGCAATTCTCTCAGTGGACGGAGTGGAAACCACAGATTGCTGGTATGTCAGGTCCTTTGAATCGGTCAACCACTCTTTTAAACGTGTGCGAAGGGGTGACTCAATGAACCGGAAAGAGAGCAGCGCCACGCAGATTAGGGCGAGGCAGTAGACAAGTAGGACACGAGCATCGGTGTGCGGGGGAGGACATCTCAGGACAAAAGAGACAGGGATCTGCAAAATATAAATCCCATAGCTGGCCTCACCCAGCAGGATCATAAAGGGCAACGAAAGAAGCCGGACAAGCGGCCCCTTTTCTTGTGCGAGCGTAACGATCAGGAGCACAAAGAGTGGTGTAAACAGACCTCCCGCAACAAACGAGTGGGAAAGATATGGGGAGAGGGCCATGGCCGCCAAAACGCAGAAAGCGACTAAAGGCGAAAGTGATCTGCTTCGGAAACGGTCAAAACGACCTTCAACAAAGGCGCGCCCAATCAGGATTCCAATGGCGAACTCAGGAAGGCGAAGCAGCGGCGTGAACTCCGCCGCCATCTGCAGGTACTGTCCCACTTGCGGTGGCCCCGTAGGACCTTCGAGAAGGTATAACATCGTTGGAACAAGGAGAGAGAAAAACCAAAGACCGGTAGCAACGAGCAACCACGAAGAGAAGCGAATGCGTGAAAGGCGGGGACCAAGCCATGGAAAGAGAAGGTAAAAGAAGGCTTCCACCGAGACTGACCAAGCCGGAAAATTCCATGCCCAAGCAGTGAAAGGGGTCCATGCTTGAAGAAAGGTAAGCACAACAAACCCGTTGACGAAGAGCTTGGCGATCGCCGTGCCGAATTTGTTTGCGTGAAGGCTGATAAAAATATCCGTCGGCGCGGCAAGGACGAACCCTAATAGGTAGGCGGGAAAGATGCGAGCAAAGCGAGAGACATAGAAATTCCGCGGCGTTCCACGCAGCTTGCCGTCTGGCGCCAGATAGCTGTACGCCATGATGAAGCCGGAGAGTAGGAAAAAAAGATTGACGCCGACATAGCCGGAGTCGACGATGTTTTTGACCGGAGCGGCCCAGTTCGGTAAAGGAACACGAGCGAAGTGGAAGAGCACGACATCCAGTGCGGCGATAAAACGCAGACCAGTCAGGGCAGCGAGATTGGGCCGTGACGCGCGGGATTCCGGGAAAACGAGTCGATCTGAGTTCGCCATAGATGCGGAAACGTTACTGTGCAGGTGAGATCTTCAAATGGATCGCGTTGATCGTCGAGCAAGCCATTTTAAGGACATCATAAAGGTAGTCAATCACCGAAGTAGGTTTTGTCAGGGAATCCATATCCCGAAACTTACACGGCTGTGCTATCCGGACACCCGGTTCATCTCTTCGGGACAGGAAGCGCGAACTTTTGTTTCTTTCCAGAGCGCTCGCGGTGGAACAAAGAATATCTTGAGCCCCATTAAAGCGGCGGCCATCAAAACCACAAATGTTCTAACGGGAGAAGTGATGCGTTTTACCAGCGAACGCTGTGGCACCCATCGGTCCAGCAGAGCGATCGAGTAAAACACACCTTGGCCGATCAGCGCCGTTTCCCGGAGCGGCGCCGGAAGACCCACACTCGAAACCAGCACTGAAATTAATAGGAACGGCACTACCAGTCGTCCGAACTTTGCCGAAAGAAAGTGGATGCGCATCCGGTTGCGGGAGGACAGCAACTGAGGATACAGTCGGAGTATTTGATAAAGCCCCGCCTGGGTTCGAACTTTGCGCTGAAATTCGGAAGTCAGGTCGGTGGGGTAGTCGAACGCTTTGGCGGAGTCTTCTAAAATCAACCGATACCCGCGAAAGAAGGCGGCCAGCGGCAGGTAGACGTCGTCCAGGAGCGTGTCCTCCGGTATCGGAACGGCTAAGCTTCGCCGCATCGCGTAAAAGGGGCCATTTGTTCCAAACGTGGAATCCAGGCGGCTCATCTGCTTCCGAATAAACACCTCGTAGCGCCAGTAAAGCCCTGTGTCGGCCTCCTCAGCACTTAGCCCCTGCCGGATTGAAAGCTCTCCCGATACCGCGCCTACGGTGGCATCGCCAAAGCAGGTAACAATGTTGCGGATTGCCTGAGTGTCCAAAGTTTGCCGGACATCCGTAAGAATGAGAATCTCGCCCGTCGAGTGCGCTATTCCGGTATTTACCGCAGCAGGCTTACCCTTCCGCTCGTTCCGAAACAATACCACGCTCCGGTCAGCAAATTCGCGGGCGATATCGTCTGTGTGGTCGTCGGAACCGTCCGAAACAACCGTTATTTGCATCAGATCATGAGGGTAATCGGAGGCTAATATCGATTCGAGTTTCGACCGAAGGAATTTTTCACCATTCCGAGCAGCAATCACAATGGAAACGGTTCTTTCCGCCGAATCTTTCCGGATGGTGCGAGACTGCCGTTTGGCAAGACAGGAAAGAAGAAGCGGGTACCCAGCCAGCACGTAAAGGATCGCTCCGCTACTACAAGCGAAAACTACCGACGAAATGATTTTAGCTTCGTCCATCATTGACAAATACGTAACCTGTCTTAGAAGCAAGCGTCGCGACATCAGCCGTAATTGCCTGGCGGAAGAAGTATAAAAACGAAGCCAAGTGAAAAGCGAAACCGAAGAACCGCACTTGGTATTGGGTCCTATGCACTAACGACAAAGGGCTGGCTAGCTGGTTCAGACCTTTACGATGCAACCAGACGTCCGGAAAGCCCAAATAAGAATCGATTGTCATTTCGAGGAAGTCACTGATGCTAAAGGGCCTAAGCTTTGCATGCAGACCGCAAAATCGTCTCAAAATCGCGCCCAACCCGTGACCAGGAAAAATGCTCTGTTACTAAATCGAGTGCGGAAGCGGCAAGACCCTTGGCTTTGTCCGGCGAATTTAGTAGCGCCAAGCATCGCGCGGCAAATAACTCGGCTGTATCGGCTAACTGAATATCTTGGCCGTCAGTCACCGCCAAGCCCTCGGCGCCCACAGACGTCGAAACAACGGGCGCACCGGCCGCCATCGCCTCATAAATCTTCAGCCTGGTGCCACCGCCGATCCGTAAGGGCACGATAGATAGCGCGGCATCCCACAGGTAAGGCCGGACATCGGGAACCGTGCCGGTAATTTCAATCAACGAATCGGCGCCGTACGCTAGTACCTCGGCAACGGGAGATCGGCCCGCCAGAATTAGCTTGAGGTCGGGGCGCTTCGCCCGGATCTTCGGCAGAACCTCAGAAACAAACCACCGGGCGCCGTCAATATTAGGAAGCCAGTCCATTGCTCCTACAAAAACAATTGTGTTCTTCGTTCGGCGGCGATCTGCTGGGCGAGCGAAAAAGTCGAGGTCCACACCCGTGGAGACCGGAGAGATACGCGTCACGCCGAACATTTCTCGCATCTGGTCCGCGTCATTCTTCGACACAGCAATAATGTGCGTCGCCTGTCGACACATTCTCCGCTCACACTGGAACATCCTGTTTGCCTGAAGGCGAAAATAAGCCCGGCGAGCCGCTGATTGGGCGTGCTCGGCGTGACGACGCCAGATTACCGTCTCTACGTTGTGCTGAAAGAGCACGGACCGGGATAGGTCCGGAATGTTTGGGGCAACAGAGAGGAAATCGCAAACTACGCTGTCGAAACTATGCTCGGCAAGAAGAACTTGGATCTGCGCCCGCATCTCACCCGATACATAGCGCCCCACAGCCAGAGGCAACGGAGAGAGCAAGTTGCGCGCTAACTGGCCGAAAAACCGCGCTGATCCGCGTGGAGGAATCGGACGGTTTACCGGATAAGCGAAAGACGAATACTCATTCGCCCGGCGCACACCTTCAGGTTTCGAGGGATCGTCATATGCAACGTAATGAACCTCGTTTCCTTTGTGCAGGTATCGCAAGGTCTCCAAACTTCGGATCTGCCCTCCCCGATTGGTTGGATGGAGAAAATCCGTCTTCACCCATAAAATCTTCATGCCTTCAAGCGGCGACCGCGGGGAACATTCCCTGCTGCCAGCGAGAACGGCGACCGTTGAGAAACATGTCGCCCCAGAGCTGAAGGTTCAATAGATTCCATATTCGGTCCGTAGCATCTTCGCTTTGGCTTCTGTGTCGGTTCAGTAACGAAGTAAGCGCCTCACGATCCACGTACTCACCAAGCAGCGAGTCTTTCTCCAGAAGAAAATCGTATAGCGATGCAGCCGAGGGTTGAAGAAGCCAACTCTTTAACGGTGTTGGAAAACCCATTTTCTTGCGATGGATGATCGAGGCTGGAAGCAGATCGGCAATCGCTTCTTTCAAAATATATTTGCCGACTTTGCCACGGAGTTTCAAGCGAGACGGGATCTGCGACGCAAACTCCACGAATGGATGGTCCAGGAATGGAACGCGGCTTTCAATAGATGCTGCCATACTCATCTGGTCCTGTTTCATCAGGAGTTCCACGAGGTATGTCTTTTTGTCCGCGTAGAGCAATCGCTCTAGGTAGGGTAGCTTCGGTACGCTGTCAAACCAGCGTTCGAAGGTGGTGTAGGCGGAATTTGGATCCGCTCCTGGACCCAGGAGTTCCGCAACATCTCTCGCCGAAAAAGCGCCGTAGAAGTTTTCCAGGTAAAGCGATTGCAGTGTACCAGAACGCCCAAGAACAGTATGCTTCAGCTTCCTTCGCAAATTAGCCCCAAGGAGCGGCGATGACGCGATCTGGTTCCGAATCAGGGAACGTAAACCATCGGGAACTTTGCCGTAAGCCTGCATTTGCCGCTCACTCATGAGTTGGTAGCGATATCTACCATATCCGGCAAATAGCTCATCGCTGCCTTCACCGGTTAAGACTACTTTCACTTTCGTTGCCGCCAACGCGGATACATGATACAGGCAAACACTGGAAGGCCAGCTGATCGGTTCGTCTTCGTTCCAGATTAGTTGGGGAAGCGTGTTGAAGAAGTCCTCCATCCCGATAACGATTTCGTGATGGTCGGTCCCAATCTGCCCGGCGACGTGCCGCGCGTAAGCGAGTTCGCTGAATTGTTCCTCTCGATAGCCAACCGCAAACGTTTTCACCGGCTCACTCACCATGCGCTGCATCATGGCGGCGATGGCGCTGGAATCAACTCCACCGCTCAAAAACATCCCCAGTGGAACGTCGCTCATTAGTCGAAGCCGTACCGCTTGTTCCAGCCGCTCGCGGCACTCTCGAATCCATTCCACATCAGAACGCTCGTTCGGTTCTTGGGACACGGGAAGTTGCCAGTACTCGCGAATCTGCGGCTCGAACCTGTTCGCAGAAATCGTAAGTGTGTGTCCCGGCATCAACTTGCGAATGCCGCGATGCAGCGTTTCTTCGCCGCTTACATAGCCGAACGATAGATATTCCGGCAGCAACTTTTCGTTCAGGCGGGCAGGAACGGCGGGGTGCTCAAGAAGCGCCTTGATCTCCGAACCAAAGACAAAAACCTCGCCATCGAAGAAATAGTAAAAGGGCTTGATGCCGAGCCTGTCTCGGGCGCAAAACAGCGTTTTTGTGCCTACATCGAACAGGGCAAACGAAAACATACCTCGGAACTGCCGCACACAATCCGGGCCGTGTTGTTCGTAGGAGTGAAGGATCGTTTCCGTATCACAATGGGACCGGTACACGTGTCCGGCTTGTTCCAAGGCTGGACGAAGGTCGCCATGATTGTATATTTCCCCGTTATAAACAATGCAGACCGCGCCGGTTTCATTAAACATCGGCTGGTGTCCATGGGTTGAGACGTCGATGATGCTAAGACGACGGTGTCCCAGCGCGACTTCCGGGGCAAGATAGAACCCGCTATCGTCGGGACCTCGATGCGCAATCGCATCGGTCATCGACTCCACTACGCGGCGACGGGTAACGGGCTCACTACTACGATTACGGTCGAAAAACCCAGCAATGCCGCACATTGGGCCTTACCGCAACGCCAACGCCGCAGCAGCGGCGGCGGCATGCCTGCTAGGCCGTGTTGGAATCGATTGCCGAAATTTCTCTAGGCGACGCGCCTCGGAGGACGCGAGCAAAGGCTTTGCTATCCGATCGAGAGCTATCGTTAAGCCGGCAAGAAGCGGCATTTCGACGGCATATGCATTCGTGCTGAAAATACCAGATCCGATGAAGGCTACGAAGGCCATGAATAAAGTAGCCGACATGCTTCCTAATTCCGCCATTTCAGGATCGAGCTTTGCGGCCTTGCCGATGCGAAGCAGAGTACCAATAGAGAACAGAATTGTGGCAGCGTATAAAAGGAATCCAATGACTCCGGTCTCGGACGAAATCAGAAGGTATATGTCGTGACAGGTGAACCATAGTGGAGCATCGCCTTTTGCGATCATAAGATCCGCGCTCTGGTCCCGGAAATTAGCCAATCCCACGCCAAAAATTGGGTGTCGTAAAGTCAGTTCGATACCGTTATAAAACAGTTGCCGCCGCGCCTGAGATGACAGGACTGCGGACGCCGTGTCCTCGGACATACTGGAAGTGACTTCCGTTTCGAACATAGTCCTGTACCGGTTCATCAGAGTCTTCCCAGCAACAAGAGGGACAGCAACCGCCGCCATACCGCAAAGGACAACGAGTATCAGTTTTGTTTTTGCATCGGCCCGAAAAAAAACAAAAACAGCCATTGCACCCAGAACCAAAAGGCCCGAGCGAGAACCCGTCTTTAGTAAGACCGACATCAGTAGACCGACGAGACCCAGGAAGAACACGCGAATCAGCGCCGCCCGTTTCTTATCCATCACCACATAAACCAGAAAGGGAAGTCCGACCAGGAGCGCCGAGCCAAGGTCGTTTGAATTGCCCAAACTTCCATATTCGACGGAAAGCCTTCCGTCGTCGTTCATTTTCGTGGCTTTGAATGAAAAGTAGATGATACCGATTGTCCCGATTGCCAAGACAAACAGTGATTTTCGCATCTGACGAACGCTAAAAATCAGGGCACCGCACAAAATAAGCGCTACGTACGACTTCCACCATACATCCATGAAATTATGAAAGCTGTTGCCCTTCCAGGAACTAAACGGAATACTTAGAATCAGAAGTGCGGTAAATGCACTAAGCGCCATCCCTGGCTTGGATGCAAGGGTGCTTGGAATCATACCGCAGGATAGGGCTGCAATCGACGCCGCAAAAGCCGCCAGGACAACCAGGTGTAAGGTGCCCCGCGTATCTATGAATTCCGACGCGTGACTAAACAAGAAAAATAGGTAGACAGCGCCGATGGCATAGGCCGCACCAAAGGTATTTTGCGCCGGTTCCATGCTCAGCCTTGTGGGCTGTTGCGTATACGGACTGCGCCCCGCAACGCGAGGCGTAGGCACGAACCCGTTAGCTACGGAAGGAGTAGTCATCTAAAACAGGAGGTTGAACCTCAATATTATCATCCGGTCCGCGCGCGGACCTCTCACCGCCTGCTATGCCGGGCTACTACTTCTTAGGGGCCGGGGGAGGCGCGAGCGTCTTCGAAATATCTTTCGCTAAACGCTTGGCCGTTTGATCCAAATCGTGAGGCGAGTTGTTCTGGGGACGCAGATAGTTCGACCAAACAACTTCCCGCGATTTGGCATCAACCAAAAATACGATGCCCTTTCCCTTGGTGAATGTAGAACTAGGCGGCTCCGCACTCTGCCCCGCTGTGACTAAGGGAATCACTCCGGCCGTCCCTGATTGCGTTGCAGGGGCGGGCGGGACAGGGGGGGCAACAGTGGCAGTTTTCTCGGTGTCTCTCTTGATATGGTCTGCCCGGTATTCAAACTGTTTCCCAAGTTGATCGGTAAATAGCGCATCCGCAAGCTTGGGATCCGCCACAACGCGGAACAAGTGGTCCTTCGCCAGCCGATTTGCCAGGTGTTGATCCAAACCGCCCGTCATGGGATATAGGTAGACGGACTTAACATCCTTTAGTTCAGCTGCGCAGAGCATCGCAGGGAGCATCCATCCCAAACATATCGCCTTCATAACAACTACGATGATACAGCCGACCCCATCCGCGAATGTATAAAGGACTTCGCATCACCGTGATCATCCCCTGTCTAAATGAGGAGGAGGGGATCCAACTGGTGCTTCGCGACATTCCCGATTTCGTCGACGAGACAATCGTGGTGGACAACAACTCCACGGACCGGACGCCGGAAGTCGCCGCGCAAATGGGTGCAATTGTAATTCGCGAACAGAAACCCGGTTATGGACGCGCCTACAAGCGAGGTTTCCTCATGGCTACCGGTGACGTGCTCATTACCTTGGACGGCGATCACAGCTACCCCGTCAACGGTATCTCTTATCTGCTTGAGGCGTTCTTGCATCTGGAGGTCGACTTTCTAAACGCATCGCGTTTCCCGGTCAGAGATCCCCGGGCCATGAGCTTCAAACACAAATGCGGAAACTTGATTCTGTCGCTTGCTATGTCGGTTTTGTTCTTACGCTGGGTGGCCGACTCGCAATCCGGAATGTGGGTTTTTCGGAGGCGCATCCTGGATGGCATGCAATTGGACGCGAATGGCATGGCGTTTTCGGAAGAGATTAAGATTGAGGCTCTGCTCAATCCGACCGTGCGATTCGGTGAGATCTCAATTCTCTACACATCCCGAACCGGCGAGATTAAGCTGAATCCGTGGCGGGATGGTTGGTATAACCTCATGTTTCTTTTCCGGAAACGGTTCGCCCGGCGACGATGAGGATTTCGGCTGTCATTCCGGTTTGGAACGGGCGGAACTCTCTCGCTAAACTTCTTGAGACATTAGCCGCCCAAACGCTGCCCTGCTTCGAAGTGATTGTGGTTGACAACGGGTCGGAGGACGGCGTCGGCGATCTGGCCGAATCGAAGGGCGCCCGGGTTCTTCGATTTCCCGAGAATCGCGGCTTTGCTGCTGCCGTTAACCGCGGCATTGCGGCATCGGGCGGTGACGCAGTCGCAATTCTAAACAGCGACGTGGAATTGCGCGATTCGTGGATCCAGATACTTTCTAACATCCTGTCGGACCAATCGGATGTGTGGTTCGCCGTCGGAAAAACTCTTTCGTCTCGCGATCTTTCGCGGATCGACGGGAGCTGGGATCTAATCAGCAGAGCCGGATTACCGTGGCGCGCAGGATTTGGATTTTCAGCCGATTGTTCCGCTTTCAATCGGTCGAGGCCTATCGCAATTGCGCCATTTACGGCAATCTTGCTCCGGAGGGAGCTTTGGACTCGCATCGGCCCGCTGGACGAGCGCTTCGAATCGTACCTGGAGGATGTGGACTATGGAATTCGTTGCGCCACAGGGGGATTTGCAGGTCACTATGAACCAGGCGCGGTTTGCATTCATCAGGGGAGCGCGACGCTAGGACGCTGGAACAGCCAGTCGGTACGTCGCATGGCCCGGAATCAAGTGTTTTTAGTACGGAAACATGTAAACCCGATTCCGTGGTGGCACTTGATTGTCGGGCAAGGGCTTTGGGCCTTCGTAGCTCTTCGCAATGGTGTCTTCGGACCTTGGATTCGCGGGAAGTCTGACGGCCTTCTTCGAAAGAACTCCCTAGAAAAATCTCGGCACCTCAGCCGCGTTTTCTTCGCTGAACAAGAGAATGAGTTGTTGTCGCTGCAGGCGGAACTGGGTTGGGATCGGTATTGGCGGTGGTACGCGTTACTTACCGGATGGAAAGCTGTGGCGAAATGACACAGGATCTGGTGCGGAATGACCTTGTTATCGTAATCGTCACTTACAACTCTGCGACTGAAATCTGCACCTGCTTAGAGGCTGCTCTTCAGGTTGGAGCCGAGATCATTGTAGTAGACAATGCCTCACAGGACGGTACGGTTGACACTGTTCGACCGTACCCTGTTCACTTAATCGCCAATCATGAAAACCAGGGATTTTCGGGGGCTGTTAATCAGGCAATTCGACAGACGCAAGCCGAATTTGTACTCCTGCTGAATCCGGACGCGGTAATTTCTTCGCCTCTTGACGTTTTACTGGACCTTTGCCGCAACCCCGAGACCGGCGCGGCAGCCGGCGTCCTCACCGACTTATCAGGACAACCGCAGATCGGATTCAGCGTCCGTCGGCTTCCGTCACCGTTGTCTCTCGGTTTTGAATCCATAGGTATAAACCGCCTCTTCCCCCGAAATCCCGTAAATTGGCGCTTCCGTTGCTTCGACTTGAGTCTGGATGGGTCAAGACCGCTTGCTGTTGAGCAACCTGCCGGAGCGTTTTTAATGTTCCGGAGAGCCACATGGGAATTGCTTGAGGGTTTCGATGAACGGTTTCACCCACTCTGGTTCGAAGATGTGGATTTTTGCGCCCGCCTGAAGCTTCGAAACCTGGGCATTTTTCTTGCCCCGAATGTGATCGCTAAACATACGGGATCGCACTCTATCCTCAACATGTCACGAGAGATCCGCGCAAAATACTGGTATGGTAATCTTCTTAGATACGCGTCGAAACACTTCTCGGCGCGTGGCCGAAAATTGGTGAGCGTCTCCGTGTTTTTGGGCGCTGGACTTCGGTATCTTGGAAATCTTTTGAGCCATCAAAACGAATCGGCGCGGCGGACAATCTGGAAGGACGTTGCGCAATTGGCGGTTCGCTCGTTCTTGGGAGAGCCAATCTAAACGATGATGACGGAAGCACACGGGCTGGGTACAACCCTGATCGGATTTCATGGCGAATAACGATTCCGTATCCGTAACGATCGTCACTTACGACAGCGGCCGATTCATCAAGAGGTGTCTGGAATCGGTTCTCGACCAGAAGTACCCGTTCATGGACGTGATCGTCATCGATAATTGCTCGACGGACGGGACCACGGACATTCTGGAACCTTTCGAAGGCCGAGTTCGCATTATTTATAACGACGAAAACATTGGTTTCGCCGCCGCCCAGAATCAGGCTATCGCACTTTCCGATTCGGATTGGGTCCTAACCCTGAACCCCGACGTTCTTCTCCTTCCCGATTTCATTGAGGCGCTGGTTCACGCGGGCAACCTGGAACCGCAGATCGGTACAGTTTGCGGCAAGCTCTTAACCATGAGCTCCGGGTTTGATTTTCCTGAAAAGCCCGTTGTCGATTCGACCGGCATTTACTTCACTCCTACGTTGCGGCATCTGGATCGCGGGTCGCTTGAAATCGATAACGGCCACTATCGCCAATATGAATATGTATTCGGAGCTACCGCGGCAGCCGCGCTTTATCGTCGCGAGATGATCGAAGACATTTCGGTAGACGAGGAGTTTTTCGACTCGGACTTTTTTGTCTATCGCGAAGATGCGGACGTTGCGTGGCGCGCTCAGCTTTTGGGGTGGCGGTGCCTTTACGCGCCGTATGCACGCGGCTACCATGTACGCAAAGCGCTTCCGGGAAACCGGCGCGCGCTCCCCGCCGAAGACGTTGTCCGAGACGTAGCCCGAGATCAGCGAACCCGCCGACGCCACGAACGGAATCAGAAATCCGAGGCGCTGAAATTGCCCCGACTCCAAACTCACGTGGTGGACATCCTGC
>CAXSIG010000011.1:0-3286 GCA_964237255.1 uncultured Bryobacteraceae bacterium | reverse complement strand
GCGCTTCCCGCTGAAATCAACATGCATTCCGTGAAGAATCGCTTTCTTCTCCGGATGAAGAATATTTCGGGTGACCTGTATCGTCGCAATTGGGTCCAGATCACAGCTCGAGATCTGGTGGTAGTGGCGTGCTGCGTTCTTTGGGAGCATAGTTCGCTCAAAGCATTTTGGTTTCTGGCCAAAAACTATAAGCGGGTGTTAACGAAACGGCGTTTGATTCTAGCCCGGCAACGCGCCGACGACGATTACATCGCAAGTTGGTTTAATTTCGAGCCGGTCGCAAAACCGGCGCCGAAGAAGTTTGCGGCAGTTCCCGCTCGTCCTAAGCCGACCCGTAAGTAGACGGCTTTCCGCTCATGCGCATCGCCCTTCTTGGCACGCGTGGGATACCTGCGAACTACGGAGGCTTCGAAACATTCGCGGAAGAATTATCCACGCGACTTGCGGAGCGCGGTCATCGTGTGACAGTTTATTGCCGGGAGCGCTATAGCGCCCCAAACTACCGCGGAGTGACGCTTCAGTATCTACCTACGATTCACAATAAATATCTGGATACGCTGGCCCATACATTTCTTTCGACGCTCCATTTGGTGTTGCATCGCGTCGATGCCGTGCTTTACTGCAACGCGGCCAACGTTATTTTCATCGCCCTTCCCCGCCTGCTCGGAATGCCGGTCGCACTAAACGTGGATGGGATCGAGCGCAAACGGAAGAAGTGGAACTGGTTTGCCCGCATGTGGTATCTGATGTCGGAACGTCTCGCTACTGTTTTACCGAATCGGGTTGTCAGCGACGCTGAAGTGATTGAGCGTTACTACCAGGAGCGGTACGGGACGCGCACCACGTTTATCCCGTACGGAGCAGAAACAATAAAGTCGAACGGCGACGCAGCGCTTCGGAGACTCGGTCTCGAACGGGGGCGGTACTTTCTCTACGTAAGCCGCATGGAGCCGGAGAACCATGCGCTGCAAGTTCGCCAGGCGTTTGAGAATGTCCGGACCGATTTAAAACTGGCGCTTATCGGCGACGCTCCGCATGCCGCGGACTATATCCGGCAAGTCCGCGAAACAGTCGATCCGCGGATTGTCATGCCGGGCGGTGTTTATGGAGCCGGCTATCACGAACTGGGCTCTCACTGCTTTGCCTATATTCACGCGACGGAGGTGGGCGGCACTCACCCCGCGCTAATCGAAGCAATGGGCAAAGGCGCGCTTGTGCTTTATCGTGACACACCGGAGAACGTCGAGGTCTGTGCCGACGCGGGACTTGCTTTTCACGACGGGGCGACACTGGTTGACCGTATAGGGCAGGTACTGGCAATGCCGGAATCCGAACGCGATGAGTATCGAATTCGCGCAGAGCGGCGTGTTCGCGAGCGGTACAACTGGGAGGCCGTGACAGACCAATACGAACGACTGTTCACTGAGATGGTGCGGTAGTGCGGACTTGGGCTGAAATTTCTTTGGCACGGCTTCGTTTTAACTTCGAAGCGATCCGAAACGCTGCCGGGCAAGGAGTAACGCTTTGTCCGGTTGTGAAGGCAAACGCATATGGCCACGGAGCGGTCCCGATCTCACAAGCGCTAGAAAGCTACGGCGCCACATGGCTGGCCGTCAGTTGTGTTTCGGAAGGTGTGGCTCTTCGGGAAGCCGGAATCCGCACCCGCATCTTGGTGATGGGTGGGCTCTTGAGATTTGAGCGTGAGGCGGCGATCGCTCACACTCTAACTCCGGTGGTCCACTCTCTTCCCGAACTGCGCGAGTGGGATGGGCTACCCGTATCCGTCCACTTGAAAGTTGATACGGGTATGAGCCGGTTAGGGGCAACCGCATCGCCGGGCGAGATTGTCCATGCCCTCCGTTCTCTTCGTAACGCGAAAGTCGAAGGATTGATGTCCCATTACGCGTCGGCGGAAGATTTCACATCGGACCAGAGCAAGGAGCAGATGTCGCGTTTCCATACTATCCGAACGGCACTGTCCGATGCGGGGGTTTCCACTCCGATCGAGCATCTATCCAGCACGAACGGAATTGCTTATCGCGGCACTTCCCTGTCGCTGGTACGTCCTGGGTTAGCTACGTACGGTTATGTCTCGCCTTCTATAGAAGGTCCCGATGCTATTTTGGCGGTCCAACCAATCCTCACCTGGTACGCACGTCTGCTTAATATTCGCGAAGTTCCACCAGGAACGCCGGTTGGGTACATGGCCCGCTTTCGCGCCCCAACGGCAATGCGGATCGGAACCGTTGCGGCCGGCTATGCCGACGGCATTCCCCACCGGCTCTCAACTCGTGGATACTTCGTCGCTCATGAGAAACGGCTTCCGATATTAGGAGCCGTTTCCATGGATCTTACTACCTTGGATTTAACCGCTGCGCCGGAACTGCAGCCCGGTGATCCAGTCACCGTGCTAGGCCCTGGAATCGACGCGCAAGAAATCGCCGATATCGCGGGAGAGATTCCCTACAGCGTTCTGTGCGGTATTGGTTCCCGAGTTCAACGCGTCTATAGCTAGAACGTGAACCGCGCGGATAACTACAGACTCCGAGCCCGACTGGTGTTCAGAAGTCGAGATTGCCACCCGAGACAATTACACCGACCCTGCGCAAGTCTCCCGGCAGCTTCCCCGCTAACACCCCGGCAGTAGACGCCGCGCCGCTGGGCTCGGCAACAATTTTGACCGTCTCCATTAAGAAGCGCATGGCTACGTGGAGCTCGTCGTCGCTCACCAGCAGCACCTTCTCCAACAAGCGCTGCAAAATTGGAAACGGCACTTCGCCCGGCAATACCGTGCGGAGTCCGTCGGCGATAGTGGGCGGCGGTGGAATCTCGACCCTCTCGCCCTTTTGAAGCGACAAATACCAGTCATTTCCCGTCTCCGGTTCCACACCGAAAACGCGGATCGCCGGCGTCATGTCCTTCGCAATTAGGCAACAACCGGCAGTCAAACCGCCACCCCCAAGACACGTCACCAACCCATCCAGGTCCGGAATCTCTTCCAGCAACTCCATGGCAGCCGTCCCTTGTCCGGCCACAATCATCGGGTGATCGAAAGGCGGCACAAGCGTCGCGCCGGAATCGCCCAACACCTTCTGCGCGACTGCTTCCCGGTTTTCGCGCATCCGGTCGTAAGTTACGATAGTTGCGCCGTACGCCCGAGTCGCTTCCATTTTCGACCTCGGCGCATCAGTCGGCATTACGATAGTCGCCTTGGCTCCCACATATCGGGCGGCCAGAGCGACACCTTGCGCGTGGTTACCGGACGAAAACGCAACGATCCCTCTGC
>CAXSIG010000010.1:19063-22417 GCA_964237255.1 uncultured Bryobacteraceae bacterium | reverse complement strand
GTTGCTCCCGCTCGTGACTTTGGGTGGAACCTGCTCGATTGGCTGTGCGGCTGCGCGCTTATTTATGGCGCATTATTCGGAGCGGGAAAAATTATTTTGCAGGAAACTGCGACCGGTATTTTATTTTTATTGGTGGCTTTTGCCGCGAGTATCGTAATTTATCTCGACCTTTCGCGCCGCGGATGGAAAACGGTTGCAGAATAGCGTTATGAAGTTGATTCTCTTGTTGCTCGTCGCAACGGCGACCCTTCCCGCGCAGGTAGAGAAGCTTGCGCCTTACTATCCCACGCCGGAAACCATTGTCGACAAGATGTTGGAAATGGGCGAACTTCGCGCGGGTGAGAAAATATATGACCTAGGGAGTGGCGATGGCCGCATAGTCATCATGGCGGCGAAGAAGTACCACGCCGAGGCGATCGGCGTGGAATACGACCGGGATCTGGTTAAGCAAAGCGACGACAAAATTCGCAAGCTAAATCTGCAAGGCAGCGCGCGTATTATCCATGGAGATATCTTCGAGCAAAACTACAGTAACGCCGACCTGATTACTGTTTATCTCCTACCCACCTCAAATGACAAGGTTCGGCCGATGTTGGAGAAGCAGCTGAAAAAGGGCGCGCGCGTAATTGCTCACGACTTCGAATTTCGCGGTTGGACGCCGGTCAAAACGGAAACCATTGAAGATGACGGCGAAGGCCGCAGCCACACTCTGTTTTTGTACCAGCGTTAGCGTTTTTGCCGCGGGATGCGGCCACGGCTATGCCGATTTCACGCTACCCGTACTCGCACCTGCGCCAAACACCAATCCTCCGCGCCTTGTGTTTCATCCAAACCCTGTGCTTAGCGGACCAGTCGATAGTCTGAATCCTTCCGTGGTTCGCTTCGGAGGCAAACTCTACAACCTTTACTCAAACTTCGATGGGCATACTTGGCATACGGACCTGGCCACGTCGGCAGACGGCGTTTCATGGAGCAAACGCGGACACGTCATCTCGCCGGATGCGCATACGTGGGAAGGCTCGTACATCGCGGCCAATGGATCCGTATTGGTGGTGGGCTCTGAGCTTTGGTATTGGTATCAGGCGGGAGAACGAAACAGTCCGCGCATCGGTCTCGCGAAGTCTCCGGATGGACGAACCTGGCACAAAAATCCGGAGCCGGTGTTGGGCTTTGGCCCTTATCGCAGTTGGGATGAACGCACCGTCGCCGACCCCTACGTGCTCGCGAAAAATGGCTGGTTTTACCTGTACTATCTTGGGGAGGACCGCGCACGACAACAGCAACTCGGGCTGGCCAGGTCACGCGACGGCGTGCGGTGGGAGAAGCTTCTCACTAATCCCGTTGTCTCGCTGCCGCTCCCCGGCGTAAGCTCGGCGGATGAAAACGGTTTGGGCGAACCCGCGGTGTGGGAGGCGCGTGGTTCCTACTGGATGCTGCACACAGGCCGCAGCGCGCACGAGGAGCGTGCCGTGTCTCTCATGCGCTCGAGCGACGGTGTTCGCTGGGCCCACGCCGGCAAACCTACCCGTGGGGCGGAAGCATGGAACGCCAAAGTCGTTTGCGATTTCACCGTTTTGGGCAATCTCTTCTGGTTTGGTGGAGGGGACGTCGCTTCACCCGATGAAAACCTGCACGGACAGATTGGCTTAGGGGAAATCCAGTGAAGGTCGGTATTACTTGCTATCCCACATATGGCGGCAGTGGGATCGTCGCTACCGAGTTAGGGCTTGAACTGGCGCTGCGTGGGCATGAGGTTCACTTCATCACTTACGCGAATCCCATACGGCTCGATACCAGCTTGCCGAACATCTTTTATCACGAGGTGGAGGTTTCAGAGTATCCGTTATTCCAGTACCCACCATATTGTCTGGCGCTGGCGTCGCGCATGGCTGAGGTGGCTGAAGAGCGCTCCCTCGATGTACTTCACGTTCATTACGCTATCCCTCACTCCATCTCGGCGATGCTCGCCCAGCAGATGATGGCAACCCGCCGTAAACTGCCCTTCATCACGACACTTCACGGGACGGACATTACGCTGGTGGGTCATGACCGCTCTTACTTCCCGATCACGAAATTTTCCATCGAGAAGTCAGATGGAATTACCTCGATCAGCAACGACCTGCGTGACCACACCGTGGAAACCTTCGGTGTGCAAAACGAGATCCGCGTGATTCACAATTTTGTGAACTGCAAAATTTATCAGCCCGACTCCGAAAAGCTCGGTGCGCGCGAATGGTCAAAAGAAGGCGAGAAGCTAATTATGCACCTCTCAAACTTCCGGCCCGTGAAGCGCGTGCTGGATTGCGTTCGCATATTCGCCGCAGTTCATCCGCGCGTGCCTTCGCGATTGGTTCTTGCTGGCGATGGTCCGGAGCGCGCGCCGGCCGAGCAACTGGCGCGTGAACTCGGCGTTACCGATCATGTCCATTTTCTAGGCAAACGAGATCACGTGGAGAGTCTCATCCCACTGGCGCACGTTTTGTTGATGCCGAGCGAGATGGAATCCTTCGGTTTGGCGGCGCTGGAAGCAATGGCCTGTGGCGTCCCGCCGGTCGCGACGCGTGTCGGGGGTGTCCCTGAACTCATTACGGATGGGCACGATGGCTTTCTTGAAGCTGTCGGCGATACTGAAGCACAAGCGAATCGCGTAACCGCGCTCCTGACCGATGACGAACTATGGAGCGACATCGCCACAGCGGCTCGCAATACCGCACTTACGCGGTTCTGCACGGACCGTATCATTCCCCAATATGAACGCTACTATCGGGAGGTCACTTCCACGTAACGGAATCGGGCGGGGTATTCGGGCAGTTGATCCTGTCACGCATGTCGCCTTCCATGCCGGAGCACGCCAGTTCGGCGGCGGTTCGCTGGGCGGTTTCCTTGGTGCGCGCCGAAGCTGTCCGGCAGGCTTTGCGACCGTTGTAGGTAATGCAAACTTCTACACGGTGTTGTTGATTGCCCATGGTTGTGTAGACAAGGGCACCGATCATTAAGGCCGCGAAACCCAGAACCAACGCAGTGCCTTTCTTCAAGCAAAAACCGTGCCCATCTTACGAAATTTCTTATAGCGCTGCTGAACCAGCTCGTTCGAAGAAAGCGGCGTCAACTCGGCAAGCGCACGCTGCAACACCACGCGTAACGATTCGGCGGCAACAGCTACATCTTCCTGAGCGCCCCCAACTCGACCACCCCCGCCCACACCGATCACGAGCACAACTTCCTGCTCCAGATCCGGTCGCCCAAGTACTTCCACGTCGGCAGCTTCCGCGACCCCCAGGCACACCAGATGCAGATCGAGAAGATGTACGCGGGTGCCCGCAACCTCGACCGCCTGCCCTATCCATCAAGCCT
>CAXSIG010000010.1:17729-19053 GCA_964237255.1 uncultured Bryobacteraceae bacterium | reverse complement strand
GATTCTCCACCTTCCAATGGTCGCGCACGCACTGCAACAGGTCCTCCGCCGTCATGCGAAGCGCAGCCGCGGCCTGCTCCGCCTTAGCGGAATCTCGATAGATGATCGCCGCGCAGCTTTCCGGTGAGATGACACTGTAGACCGCGTTTTCAAACATGTACACGTGGTTCCCCACCCCCAGAGCCAAGGCGCCGCCGCTTCCGCCTTCTCCGATGCAGACCGCAATCACAGGTACCGGCAGTCGCGACATCTCGCGCAAGTTTCGCGCGATTGCTTCTGCTTGCCCGCGTTCCTCCGCATCGATCCCCGGATATGCGCCGGGCGTGTCCATCAACGTCACGATCGGGCGGTTAAACTTCGCCGCCAACTGCATCACGCGGATCGCTTTGCGATAGCCTTCCGGCTTCGGCATGCCGAAGTTGCGCAGCACCTTCTGCTTGGTATCGCGGCCCTTTTGTTCCGCGATGACCATTAGCGGCGCGCCATCGAATGTGGCCATCCCGCAAACAATCGCCTGATCGTCCCCGAAGAGCCGATCGCCGTGGATCTCTTGGAAATCGGGGAACAGACGTTCCATGTAGTCTGAGGCGTGGGGCCGCTTCGGATGGCGCGCGAGTTGAACGCGCTGCCAGGCCGGATTCGCCGAAGTCTCGACGGCGAGCGGGGCCGTGATGGGTTGCGGGTCCATAACAAGTTAGGATAACCTTATTCCGCGAGCCATTGGCCAATCGCCGGATCAAGAAAATCGGCTACAGTGAAGGCAGTTCCTGGGAGTTCCGGATGTGTCGTACGAATCCCGATTACCGGCATTCCAGCAGCCAAACCCGCTGCTACTCCCGCGGAGGAATCTTCGAACACGACGCACTCCGAAGGAGCGACGCCCAACAACTGCGCCGCTCGCAGGTAGATGTCGGGATGGGGCTTCGGGTTGGTAACTTGATGCCCGTCGACAATCACTCGAAACGAATCACGCAACATCATGCCGTCGATCACCAAATCCACGTTGGCCGTTTCGCCGTTAGTCGCGATGGCGGTTGGAATATGTGGATATGACGCGAGGAAGTTGCGAAGGCCGGGCACCAGGTGCTCTTCCAATTGCGGCTTCATCATTTCCCGATACAGCGCTTCCTTTGCGGCGCCTCGCTGCAACACCTCTTCCGGCCCCAGGTGTGAGCCAAAGAAATCGCGAACGATGTCGTCGTTCCTTTTACCGTACATACGGCTCAGCATCTCTTCCGTTGTTGCCAGACCGTAGCGAGCGTTGAATGCAATCCAGGCTTCGCGATGCACGCCGTTCGAATCGACAATCACGCCGTCCATATCG
>CAXSIG010000010.1:10317-17719 GCA_964237255.1 uncultured Bryobacteraceae bacterium | reverse complement strand
ACTCTCATTGCGCTAACCTCGTGCGGGCGCGTACCTGAACACAACTATTGCATCGGTCATCTTGAATGTTACACTGAACCCGAAGCGCTCGGGCATGAAACTATCGGTTTGGAAAGTCGGGTATTCGGTTGTGCTGGCGGCAGGAGTAGCCTACGGCTTCACAGAATTGCGTGGACCCCACGGCTGGGGCCACCTGATGGAGAAGCGGGAAGAGATCCGTACTCTCGAGCGGCGAAACCAGACGCTCCATCGCGAGATTGAAGATAAGACGAACCAGATCGGGCGACTCCGTAGCAATCCCGAGGAGCAGGAGCTGGAAATCCGCAAGCGACTAAAGCTGATGAAGCCGGGCGAGAAGAGCTACATCCTGGAAAAAGAGCGAGCGAAGTAGCCTAGCTCTTTGGATTGTAGTGCCGATTCCTCGTGATATAAAGAAAGGGTTCCTGCCTGCGGTTCAAGCCACCCTAGCTCAGTTGGTAGAGCAACTGATTCGTAATCAGTAGGTCGCCAGTTCGATTCTGGCGGGTGGCTCCAGAAATACTCTAGAATCAACAGTTTACGAGGCTTTACGTCCGCCGTCCAGGATCGTGAAACTAGCCCTGTGGGGAGATTTGGTAGTACCTGAAACCTCCTTGCCCTTCCCGGCGATTGGCTTCGCCATGTGGATATAACGCATGGTGGTAGAGAGTTCGGCGTGTCCGGCAAGCCGCATCAGTTCGTACGGGTTCATTTCGGCTTCTGCCCAGCGCGTCAGACAAGTGTGGCGAAGCGAGTAAATCACGAAGGTAGAGACTTTCGAGTCCTTCAGCGCCGCCGTGTGCTGTTTCTTAATGCTGTCGTGCCCAATGTGCCCGGTTTGTGTTGGAGCCGGGAAGATCCAATCTGATGCTGCGCCGGCGAAGCGCCGCTCGAAGATTTCCATCATGCGATCGGTTGCCGGGACGGAGCGCCGGGCCCTGTCTGTCTTCCCTTCGTAGTTCTCGACATTGCCGTTCCGGATGTAAGACCACTTGAGCGAGAAGACTTCCTCGGGGCGGAAACCGCAATCGAAGATGATCGTCGCCACATCGCGCAACAGTTGAGCGGCCGCGGCGAGATACAAAGCTTCTTCTTCGCGCGAGACCACCCGTTCCCGGCGATTCTCGCCATCCTGGAGCGTCACGGCCGCCATGGTGGACTCTTTCAGGTCGCTGCGGAGCCGAGGAACCAGATTGAGCATTCTGCGTAATGTCGCAAGATCGCGGTTTACTGTCGAAACCTGCATACCCGCATTCCGGCGCCTCACGATGAACTGATCGATCAGCGGAACGTCGATCTTATCGAGCGGGGCATTTGCCAGCTTGTCGAACGCCAGCAGATTGCGGACGCTATTCCGGTAAAACGCGAGCGTGTTGGCCTTCGCGGCCTTGTGAACCTCCACATGTGGGAGAAAGCTTGTCTTGGCGTACTCAGCGAGCGTAGGGGCCTTGGCGGGTTCCTTGATACCGACACCCTCTTTCGCGAGCTTCGTGCGCGCCGCGGCCTCCATCTGTTCCGCTACGCGCTTGTTCGACTGTTTCGTGCTCTCCCGGATCCGGTCGCCAGAGAAGACGAACTCATACCACCAGGTGTCACCGCGCTTATAGAGAGACATGGCTAAGGGACATTTTCTCCCACTGGCCAGGATACCGGGCTCCAAACCACAGCGCCGGTATCCACGTCGTGCCCGTTTAATATTCAGTTGTCAAAGACCACTTCACCGCGCACGGTGAGAGCTTGTTTGTTAATTCAATACCGTCGTACCGCGCTTGTAGAGGGACATGGGTTGATATAGAAGACTGCTCGTTTAGTGGATTTTTGGTTCCCCCAGAAAATCTAACCCGGTGGCAGTTATGGTTAAGTTCCAAAAGGGCTTCGATTAACCTTTCGTCCATCCATGGAGCTTTGATCACCGCGCCTGTCGGATATAACGCGAGCGGCGCTAAGTTATCTGGGATTTGCTTTCCCGTATAGAGATAAAAAGTAAAACCAGCAGCCGAGAAGCTCTGATGATGATACGGATGTGAAAGCATCGTGAGTGGGAGTACTGCGCCACCACAGAAACTGTCGTCTGAAGCAACAAAACAGAACAAATTCAGGCAATTCTCTGGGAGTCTTGCGCCTGTTCTCAAAAACTCCCGGATGGGCTCCTGGTACTTGCCAAGACTGATATTGATCTCATTTCCCGTGGGAGTTTTCCATGTATGAACAGCAGCCCTCCAAAAAACGCTCAGAGAAAAGTAAGTCAGCGCCTCGATGGCGCTCTGGTCAACTTCGAAATAGACTGAACTTCCGCGGGCGGTTTCGCGCGAATCCACAGCCGATAGAGTGTCGCGAAAGCGAAACTGCTTGTCCGCGATTCTTAAACCATTTTTAAGAACCCAGTCTTCTCCGTACTTACTAAATCGCTGCTCGCAGTCGTTACAAAGCAAGTAATCCGATGTCTGCTTGGAAGTTTGCAGAATAATCGAATCCGCGAGATGAATTGGGTCCGGGTATTTGTTTCCGTCTTCCCTGAGACGGTGGTATACGGCCTTTGGGATCAGATGACTGTTTCGAAGCTCAACACCAATCCTGAGACACAACGGGCAGGCCTGTAGACCAGCATTTCGCGATAGATTATGTGCCTTACTCACTCGCCCTTCTCCCCGGCGGTCTTGCCGGCTTGGCGTTCAGCAAACTGTTTGTCGAGAAAGGCTCTGACGCTTTCTGGCTTGATCAGGTATTGGCGACCAACCTTGGCCACATCAAACGTTCCAGCGCGGATATAGCGACGAATAGTTTCGACGCCAACACGTAACTGCTTGGCGGCTTCTTCGACGCTCAGATATTCGCCGGACACGTTTTTAGGATACACGACAACGTGCGACTTCGGACAAGAAAAAGCAAAAATAGCTCTTGACACAATACAATTGTTCAGGCAACAATACACGACATAGGGCAACAACCCTAGACTGAATTCGCCGCCGCCGGGCTAAACAGGCGGAAATCCACGAGGGAAAGGTAAGCCGAAATGTCGAACGCCACAGGTACGTCCAAACGCAAAGCCACACCCGTTTCACCCAGAAGAAGAACCCCGGCGGGTCCACAACCCGCGAAGTCGGAGGACAGAAGAGAACTGAATACCGCGCCGTTTCTCACCGGTGCTCAGGAGAAGATCGCGGATGCGATTGGCGAACTGATTGTCACCGGTGGCACGCGCCGCAATTTGGAGCTGCTGTGCCGCATTGCAGCCGATCATGAGGCAAGAAGGATATGGGGACACCTGATTCGTAACAAGCCAGACGAACTGGAGAAGGCCGTTGCGGATCGCGTGGCCAACTTCGCCCCCAAGTGGTACGACCAGCTTGCCGCTGCACGTGCCAACCGGCCGCATTTGCCCGCCCAGAGGTTACCGGAAGCGAAGACCGTCACGGACCTGATTCGCGCTCAGAAGCGCTCCGAGGTCGCGACTTACTTCAAGCAGTTCCTTGCCATGGCGCCGCCGGAGGATTTGTGGTTCATGGGGGACGTCATGACGGACTGGGACGTCCAAACGACCACCTGGGGCGACGGCTATCAGGCCATGGCGATCGTGAACGCTTTCGAAGACCAGATCGGCCGCGATCGTCAGTACGTGCGCGTTCCGCGGCACTTGGTGGAAGACGTTGAAAAGTACATCGCCGCGCTGCTGGTAGCCCGCCCTGCCGGGAAGGAGGCTGCCTAGATGCCCGATGCGAGAGCGGAAGACTGGTTTGCGGAGACGCCGGACGAAACCAGCTATTCGCTAACCATGTTCAGCGACCGAGGCGCGTCCATCCAGGAGGTTGATCTCACCCGGGACGAATTTATCACCCTCAAGAGCTATCTCGGTTCGATGCGCGGATTCGGTTACGCCGCACAACTTGCCCAGATTCTGGAAGAAAACAGTGACCGCCAGCAGGCTGCGTATTTTATAGACGATGGCCGCGAGTACATCGAAAAGTATCCCGCCTTGGTGTTCGCGCCCGTTTACCCGCCCGAACTGCAACCGTACCTGAATCCGGAGGTGTCCGGTGCCTAAGCCCGATGCTGAACTGCAGAAAGACCGCGACTCCCTGGTGCGCTTCGTTCGTGACGAACTGAAGGACCGAAACATTGACGCCGTTCTCATCGCAGCCCAGGCTCTCAATCGGGAACGAGGATGCTCGACGCCGGCGGAATTGTTCCTGCGTGCCATTCTGCTTGGCATTCCCGATGGTCTGACACCGGAGCTTGCCGGTCATGATTTCAGCGAGTTCGAAGAGAACTTCGATTACATGCTGAGCGACTGCGGAAACTTCTCGCGCTTCTACCCGAAGCCGGCTAGTCCTCGTGTTGCCACCTTGCGCCATCTACTCCACCAGGACGCCCTGGCGACGTTCCGCACTGTCTACCCGTCGGCTCTCCAAGGCCGATCAGTTGGCGCTCGTGAAAGGCTGGGAGCGCGCGGTGGCCGCGGAACTGCGGAAGGTGCAGAAGCGGCCGGATGCGGGAATGTTTACGCCGAGACGGAGGGATCATGCCTAAGTGCCCCGCCATCCTCTCCCGCGATCATGGGGCGAACGTGCGGGAGTTGGAAACCTGCGTTCAGGAGTTCACGGCGAAAGCATCGGAGGCGGAGATTAAGACGCTGCTGAGCATCATGCGTCGATGGCCTCAGATGCGCGCGCTATCGAGTCGGGATCCGCTGTTCGCTTCCATCGTCGCGGAGTTCCGGGGCGTGCTTGAAGTGGAGAATGTACCGGGGTGAACAGTGTTCTTTCTGGATTTGGGCCGGACACGTTTTTGACGTAGGCTCCGGCCCCGCCCAACGACTGAGGAGGATCGTTGACTCGACGACAGGTCAAAGCATCGCACATTAGTACTATTTGCCCAAGTTTTTCCAAAAACACCCTAGTACCGCGGGCTATCCATTTACGAATTCCAGTAACTTCGCTAGGGCGTTTTGTACAACTTCCGGGGTAGTATTGCATCTCTGGGCAATTTATCAGCTCCGGGATACCACCAGAGGAGGGTGGAAGAACAGTGAAGAATTTAAGAATAGGCACAAACAAAATTGCAGGTTTCGCCGCAGTTGCTTTTGGAGTTCTGACGGCTGGCGTGACGCCCGCAAACGCGGCCGTGGTCTTTGTGTTCCAAGGAACTACGCCTGGTCTAACCGCTGGAACTACGAACTTCCTTTACGACATTAACTTTCAAACCAACACATCGTCGGGCAGCATCACCCCGAATGACCGGTTTGTCGGTGACGGAACGACCTACGGAACTCTTTATGACGTTCAAGGTTTCCTGGGTGCTGTTCTAAATCCCGTAACCACTCCTTTCAGCGTGACGAGTCAACTAGTCGGCAAAACACCGATCGGAATCGCGCCCACTGATAGCACAACGATCACAAACGTAACTTTGACGTATACTGGACCGACCTTAACTACTGATATAAGCTTCCCTCAAGCATTGGTCATTAGCACCAGTGTGAGTGGACTGAATGTCAACGGCCAATACTCCGGTCAAGATATCAAGAATGCCGGTGGCGCTGCTGGTTCACCAGCAACCAACTTCGGATTTGTAACTGTTCCGACTACGTCTACAACAACCCCGGAACCCGCTTCCATGTTTTTGTTGGGCGCCGGGCTGATAGGTATCGGGGCAGCTTCGCGCAAAAAGTTTTCTCTCCGCGGGTAAAGCCTCTCCATTTCGTCCTACAGGCCCAGTTCTGATTGATCAGGCTGGGCCTTTTGTTCTATTAGCTACCCCGGATATGCGGGCGTGTTCAAGCCGGTCAAGCTAAGCGCGACGCGCATATAGACGCTACGCACGCCAGATGCGTTGGAAAAGTTCTACAGGCGCGCGATACTTTCAGTACACTAACGCGATCCCTCCGGTCGCTTGATAGGGCCGGGGGTAAGCTGTCGACAAGCTCCCCGGCTTGAATCTCTGCCAGTCAACGGGGTTGCATTTTCGTCAGTTCACGTGAACGTTCGCCGCGGCGTCCAGGATGTAATCGCCGGTGCCCGGTTTTGCCTATTAGGGCGTTACGTTTGACGGGTAGCTTCCCGGCGTGCAGGTGATCTCTGAACGATTGCCTGTTTTGATGGCGCATTCGCCGGCCGAGAGAGCGGTTGTGTTTGCGCCGTAGGTATTCGGATTGGCGTCCAAGGTCACCGTGGGAAATTGAGTGTTCCACGCAACGGTTCTCCCCGTTGTCGGGGCTTGGAATATTGCGGTGTTCGTAACGGTCCCATAGCTCGTCTCATCGTAGGAATGGGGAACGCATATAGGTCCCCAGTTCCCGTCGCACCACCATTGCCGACCCAACATAGTACCCGTTAAAACAAACCCGAGAGCGTCGGGATAGACTTCGCCTTGGGAGGCAAATTGAAACTGATCTCCCCAAAAGATCCCTAAATCTGTCTCATACCCTTGAGTCGGGTCGGAAGCGAAGGTGAAGGTCGAGTTCGTTATGTGCAGATTGTCCGGTAGGCCGCTGAATTTAATGCCGTACGCCGACACGGTTCCGTTGCAAGCGTAGTAATAAGAACACGATAAATCGTCGAACCAGTTATTGTCGAACGTGTAATTACCGGACCTCCACAGTTGATTGATTGGTATAACCGGATCGGCGTGACCGGGGCCCGGCACAGCTGCGCCGTCGTCGAAATTCAAGAGCGAGATCCCTTCCGGAGCGTGGCGGACGATGTTGTTCGTGAAGCTAATATTGCGGACGAAGATGTCGTTGTACGTTCCATTGCCGGTTCTTGGGGTGAGTAGGAATACCGCTCCGGTTTGCTGTGCCGCCCAGTTGTTCTCGAACACGTTGTGGTCCACCTGCGCATTCTGCCCGCCCTTCCACTCCAATACGTTTTTTACGGTGTAGATCCCGCCGCGCCAAGAGAAACGCTTGTAGAAGTAGTTGTTCGTGACGACGAATCCGCTGCCGACTAGGTTGAAGATATCCGGCCCCGCGCCGAAGAACACGTTCTCGCCGGCCGCTTCGAGAAAATTGTTATCGACCAGAAAATCTCCCTGGGTCGTGGAAGCTCCTATCGCGTTCGCTTCGAGGTAGTGCGAGCGAATGTTGTCGATGTAGCAGTCCTTGACCACTACGTTGTTCGCGTCGGGACGAATACCGCGAATCGCCTCCGCATTGGTGGAGCCGTGAATGTACATGTGGCGGAACTCGAAGTGATGAGTCAAGTCGTTTGTCTTGGCGTACATTGGGTCGACATTGTTCGCCGCAAGGATCCATAGGTGGATCAGGGCGAACTGATCCCCGCTGTACGAGTCCACACTGCTTACCTTAATTCCGTCAAACCGCCAGTGATGGGTCGTTCTTTTTGCTCGATCCGTATTGTCGATGTCGTTCTCGATGGCGGGGTTTAGGTCC
>CAXSIG010000010.1:9755-10303 GCA_964237255.1 uncultured Bryobacteraceae bacterium | reverse complement strand
GGGGTGCGGGCGGTGCAGGTGGCCCCCGACGGCGCCCGGCAGGACGCGCTGGCCATCCGCTAGATTCAAACTGCTCTTGATCGTGATCCACTGAACGTCTTCGGGTGCGCGCCACGGAAGAATCAGATTGCCGGTCCACGAGTATCCGTTGGGCAGGATGATCGTGTCTCCACCGTGAGCATTGTTTACTGCCATTTGCAGATCGTCGCCAAGGCTCAACGTCGTCGTTGTCCCCGCAACCGTTGCCGCGCAGCACGCTTGGATATTGACGCTTGCGGCGACCGTTCCCGAGTGTGAACCGCTCGTTCCTCTGAATGTTATCGAACCTACGCCGGGAGTCGATCCGGTTGAGCATGTGACCGCGGCGCTGGTCGGTCCGCCGGTGGCTGGAACGGTAGAGGGGGTAAAGACGACAGAGCAGTCGGCGGGTAGCGTTGCAGATGGAGTAATCGAGGCGCTGAGCGTCGACTGAGGACGGAAATACACCGTGTATTTCGAGGCAAACGTTTGGACGGCGTTTTGCGAATAGGTCGAGTCCGGGTTGCTCT
>CAXSIG010000010.1:8064-9745 GCA_964237255.1 uncultured Bryobacteraceae bacterium | reverse complement strand
TTGCTCTTTGCGGTAATGTCGGGGGTGCTAGTAGCGCCGCCCCGTACCAACAGCACCATATGGCCGACCAGCTTCCAGTAGGCCGGCGACGATGCGGGATCATTACCCACGTTCCCGGTTTGCAGGCTTTCATAGACGAGGTTGCCGACCATAACGGTGAACCCCACGCTATAGCTGGCGGCCGGGTCGAATGGCGGAGCTGCAGCGAACGCCCGGACCGCGAACAGAATGCAGATGAAGAGTGTTTTCATAAAGTGGTTTATCCGAAAATCAAGCCGGGCTGAAAGGCCCTAGCGGCTGCTGCCCGACGATCTAAGCTTCCTGATTGCGCTTGCGAGTAAGCACTTGCAACCTGAACCGGGCTGTTAGCAATCTGTCCTTGCAAAAGGGCGGTTGTTGCGGGTCCGTCGAGCTGGATGGACATCGCGCTTCCGCTATAACTTGGAACGTTGTAATTCTGCCCTCCGGATTGGAACGTCGTCACGCCCGCGTAGTAAGTGGGAATCGTCGCAGTCGGAACACCACCGGTCACCCCGAGGGCGCCGCCGAACGAGTAAGCCTTGTTACCGATTAATTGGCTGTTCTGTGTTACGACGCCCGAGGACTCCGTGAGGTACGCAGGGCGTACCTCGTTTCCCAGGAGCGCTTTTTGTCCAGTCGAAGCCGAATACAAACTTAGTAAATCCTGAGCAGGACGACTTCTTATTGCCACCGAAAAACTGCCACCATATGATTCCTTGGCAAGTTGGATTAGTTGGTTTGCAATTGAGGGGTTGATGTCGATTCTGTATAAATCTTTCACCTGCTTGGTAATTTGCTCAACATCGCCCTTGATGAAGAGCCGAATAGTCCCTGCCACCGCACCGACCGCAGCGCCGATCAGGGCACCGACAGGGCCATATTGAGCACCGGCAAGCGCGCCGCCGCCTATGCTTTCGCCAAGTCCAGCAACTCCACCACGATGAAGGCCATCCGCGAAGACACCCGCCCCGACTCCGAAGAGCGCACCACCAGCGGACGATAGCCCAAGGCTCGACGCAAAATGCGCGCCGAGAAGTGCACCGCCGCCAGCGGCCTTGAATCCGCCAAGAAGGCTCGGTTTGCTGGTGAGCGAGCTCGCGAGTAATCCGCCGCCGATGAGCGCTCCACCAGTTGAACCAGCGAACGCTTTGAGGCCGCCGCTAATCCCGGTACCAATCACGCCGGATCCAT
Source organism: uncultured Bryobacteraceae bacterium (assembly GCA_964237255.1). GTDB lineage: Bacteria > Acidobacteriota > Terriglobia > Bryobacterales > Bryobacteraceae > JALYXI01. Next base: position 8,533 of record CAXSIG010000010.1, on the reverse strand, counting down.
AGGTTCCACCAGCGCCACCGCCAAACCCGAAAAGACCAGCGAGGTTACTCAAAATTCCACTTGATTGGCCTGCGATTGCACCCGTGCCTGAAGATGAACCGCCGCCGAAGATGCCGCCTATTTGGCTAAGGATTCCCCCGCCGCCGGAAGAGCTACCCCCGCCGCCGAAGCCACCAATGCCGCTCAAACTGGTGGGGATGCCGCCCACTTCACCAAATGTTGAGGAGCCACCTAATTGAGTCAGCGGGCCGCCCCCATAACTGATCGCAGAAGATACAGACGTACCGCCGCCTGACAATCCCCCGCCGCCAATCAGGCTTCCCAAGCCTAAACCCGCACCAAGCGAGCCAAGACTGCTGCTGAATCCCGGTCCAGTCGTGGAAGACGAATAGGATTGCTGCTGAGCAGGAGAGCCTCCGTTGACCACAACCACGGGAACGGCGCCGCTGATCAATTGTGTATCGCCAAG
>CAXSIG010000010.1:1476-8054 GCA_964237255.1 uncultured Bryobacteraceae bacterium | reverse complement strand
TGGTTAGACTGATCGATCTTGCCAGTCCGGTCGATTAGGCCACTCGGAAGACGAGGAAATACTGTAGAGTCGGCGCTGATGGGAAGCGACCCGGCAAGTTGTGCCGAGAGTCTCTGAGCGCCGCCGAAGATCGTTCCACCGAAGCCATAATTGGGATCGTTCTCGGCCAAGCCCTGCGTGGAGCCGAAACCGAAGCGCTGGATCGGAGCGGAAAAGCTGCCGCCATCGAACGCTGGTTGCTGCTGCTGGAAACCACCGAATATGGGTTGTGTTCCGAGTCCCAACAAGCCTGCGATTCCACCACCCTTCCCGAAGCGCGAGGTGCCGTCACCCGATCGCGCGAAGGAGACGGATCGGCCCGGGTTGACAGTTCGGAAGATCGCGGCCGCAATCTGAGAGCTGGCAATCTCTTTCAGCGGAGTAAGAACCGCAGATTTAAAGAAATCGCCTACGATCTGGCCCAGACTGTGAGCCCGGCTGAACAGTCCATCAAGCAGTCCGTTTGCCGAGTTCTTGAAAGAGTCGAATTGGCGTTGCGCTTCGTCACGTTGAATGGCGGCTGTATTGTTGCGCGCCGTATCTTTCGCTGCATTGATCTGTGCTTGCGCAGCGTCGTCCAGGTTGCCTCGCTCGAGCCCGCGGCCGAGACGGTAATCCGAGATATTCTGAGCAACCTTTTCTTTCGATAGTCCCGAGTTCGTAAGCGTTCGCTGAAGCTCCGACACCTCGCGCTCCGTAGCCGTGTCGAACAGATCCTCGCGCACTTTCAATGCGTCGGTTGCATATTGAACTTCAATATCCCGTTTCTTGGTTTCGAGCGCGATCTTCGCCGTGATGGACTGCGAGGTTATCGAGTTCGGCTGCTTTAATGCGATCGCCGGCCGCTATCTGGCTTGCATTGAAGGCGTCTTCCGCATCCGTGCGTGTCTTCAGTCGCCGGATCTCGTAATCCTGCCGGAGCTGTGAATCCTGATTTTGCTGTTCGGTCTGTTTCTGGATGTCTTCCTTCTGCTGACGGAACAAAACGGAAGCGAGTGTCGACTGCCGTTGAGTCAGTTCCTCCGGAGTAAGCGGAAGGACTTCTATCTTGTCGCCGATTCGCCTGTTTACCTTGTCAACAGACTGTTTCTGAAATTCGGTAAATGCCCGTGGAAGGGGAGACAAGAGTTCGGCCTGCGCCGTCGCCAACTCGTCCCGAATACCGCGCTGACGCTCCGCTACTTCGCGACGGATCGCTGTCGCATGACTCTTCGCTTCTTCCTCGTCCTTCTTCGCCTGATCAATGGCTTCGATCTTTGGAGTCAAGTAATTGATCGTTTGCGAAGCTGCTGTGGCTTGCTGCGTGTACGTCGCTATCGTTGCCGGATCGAGGGGTTTGGTCTGGTCACCGAACAGTTTTTCGAAGGCCTCTTTCCGCCGCGATTTGGCATCGCCCAGTTCGTCGTCGAGAGAATCTTTGGTTTTCCTATAGTCCTCGTACAGTTGGCCGGAAACGTCGTTCCGGGATGCTAGCTGCAGGGCGCCGCGGCGTGAGGAATCTCCCAGGGCTCGGTTCGCAACTACCGTTCCCAGGCGATTCGCATCAGCGGTCAGCTTATCCTTGTCCAGGGTATATTGCGGAAGCGCGTTAACGACCGTTGCCGCAAAATCGACAAACTCGTTCTTTAGTTTCTTGAAATATCCCCCATCGGACACATGAAATAGATTGGTGAACGACTCCACCAGGCCGTCGATTCTCTGCTTGGCCCGGTAAACATTCTCCGATTGGTATTCGGTCAGGGTCTGGCCGAATTGCTGGGACTTCGTAATGCTCTCTTGAAGCCTGCTATTTAGATTCGGTAGTACCTGTTCGAACTGATCGCCAAACAATCGGTACGCCGTCGTGGCGCGTTGCGCGGGATCGGTTATGTCATCGAACGCTTTGCCGATCTTGCCGAGTAGTTCCGGCGTGACCTTCGTGTTCTCGTTCCCAAGCCCGAGGTCGTGAAGCGCTGTGCCATAGCTACCGCTGCCCTTGGCAGCCTGCAGCGCCTGGTATGCGGATTGATAGTCACTGGTCGGCCTTCCCGACGACGCTTGGAAACTCGCTGTCGTATCCAACGTTCCCACTGTCTGAAAATCCACTCCCGACTTCGCCGCGTATGATGCCCGTAACTCCAAGAGCTTGCCGGTCTCTTGTACCAACTGCGCTGTTTTTACGGTCGCGAGAGCGATACCTGCGATTGCAGCGCCACCGCCGATAACGGCGAGTGTTCCGCGCAACGCGACGAGCTCTTCAATTCCGACGTTCTTGGCGATGTTCGGAAGGTTCTTCGCAAACTGGGTATAGAACTCCCCGAACTTTTGGTACTCGCCAGAGAAGGTTCTTACCTCTGCGCCGAAACCCTTGAAGACCAACGCACCGGCCGTTAGAGCGATGGTCCCGGTTGAGATGGAGCCGAAGAACTTGTCGATTCGGGATGCGTAGCCGCTGAACGCTTCGTATGTCGATCGAAGGGAATCGCCGGCTGTTCGTGCGTTGCGGACAATATCCGCGGTTGCCGACTGCTGTTGGCTTCGGTATTCTCTCAGCGCCAAACTAGCACCCGTGGCTTGCGCCGTCATGGAACCATACCCAGCGCTCGCAGCGGCGGTCCCCCGTTGGGCGGATTTGCCTACTTCTTCGTTACGAGCGATGATTTCGTCGGTGCCCTTTTTGGCGGAACTGTTATCCACCTCAAGTGTGTAGCGCAAAGCACTGTTCGCCATTTATGCAGCCTCCTTTCGGGCTGTGAGAAACGCTTCGGAAACGACCACGAGCTTGTGGCCCAGTGGGACCGGCTGCACATAGCCTTTCGCCTCGATCAAAAGCTCGTCGTAAAACATTGCGCGCTTTTCATAATTCGGTATGCACCGCTGCCATCCGCGTTCGGCCTTCATGGTTCGGATCGTGTTGTTGAGTTCGCGGTCTTCCTGCGGAGTCGGAAATCGTAAGCGGTGAATGGACTCGAAAGATTTCAGGAACCGATGCTGAACGACAATACAACCGGCCTCTATCTTCGTCTCGATAAATTCCCCGAGAAGAGAGTCCGCTGCCCAGATCGCAGCGTCTTTCGTCGGGATCGGAGTTCCTTCGGTTGCCAATTGCTCGACCAGATGCAGCGCCGCAAATGTTTCCCTTCGTTTCTCAGTGATCTCTCCGCCACCCGGCTTCGGTTTGATAAAGATTTCGCGAGCGCGGAAGTAAGACAGCCATTGCGCGTCGGTAGGGAATCGAAGCGAGAAGGCTTCGCCGCCCCGCTTGAAGTCGAGCAATGCGGTGTCATTGAATAGGGTCATAAAAGGTCTTTTTACCGCTCGGCGTGGTCCAACTGGATGCCTACCCAGTGGCCGGGAGCCGGGTCCAGAGTCAGGAAGGAGGGCCTGGCGCTCTGCCCTAGAACTTGGGGTTAACTCGTGTGTCCTGGATACCTTGCTGTTAGCGCCTCCTGGCGTTCGCGGTGCGCGGCCAGTTGTTCGCCGGCTTCTGCCTGTTGTGCCTCCTGCTGCTGCTGGAATGCGCCGGGGTTCATATGGGCCACATTGGTTCCGGAATGCTCGACCCGTGGCCATGGCTTGCCGGTTTCGATGGGAAGGTACTCGGATGGCGGCGTCATTGTTGGCCTGGTACGCGCTTGCCGGCTTTTGTGCTCCTCGCGTTCTACCTCGCGCTGGATCTCCTGAAGCCTTTGGTTCGACATCGCCCAAGGTGCGATGGATTCCGCTGCGGTTTTAGCTTCCGGGGAGAGTGTTTTCGGCGGGATCGTGAATGATCCGTTTCTTGCGTAGTCCATTCGCCCATTTGCCGCTTGTAGGGAAATGCTATTCGCGATGTTACGAACTCCCGGGACCGCGCTCAACGCTTGGCCCAGTTCGAGCAGTGGCCGCACCTGGTTGTCCAGAAACTCTTGATAGCGCCGCTCGAATTGTGCGGTCAGGTCCTCCGCTAGAACGTTGTATGCCGCCGCGAAGTGCTGGTAGATCTTCGGGGTCGCTTCCCGGAGTAGGCGCCGTTTATTAGCGAGAGCGGTGAATCTGTCTTGATTGTCTTGGGCTGCTTGTTCAGCCGCGCGCTGCTCGCGAGAGAGCTCCCTCATCGCGGCTTCGTCCGTGATGCTGCCGCGTCGGTTTCGGAGTTGCGCGAGAGTGGCTTCATCGGCCGCTAATGCGGTTTCGCAGGAGGAAATCTCCAGATCGGTCACGCTCATCAATCGCAAGTGCTCAAGCGCCGCAGTTAACTCCACTGGCTGGGTCGTTGTTTGGTTCGTCTGCTTAGGCATTCGAGAACCCCTCTCGGTCACGGTTAAAACCCTCGCTTTTGCCCTGCATCCTTGGATCGCTGTTTGGCGTCGCGTAAAAGGGGATTCGATTTCAAGTCCGACTTAGACAGCGTGTTGGATTGAATCCTTCCGGATAACTTGCCGGCCTTCACGAGTCGTTCTTTCACATCGGAAGGAGTAAGTCCTTCGCGAAGGAAGTCGCCAGCGAGATGCGGTTCACCGCAAAGTTCGCACAACTCGACAACCTCCAGTACCATCCCCCAGCCTGCGCGAAAACCCTCTTCCTCGGCCAACGCCATGGCCGAAGCCGCGGCTTGCGATGCTTCCGCGTCCTTCTGCCTGAACTGCTTACGAAATCGATCGGGGTCTAAGTTACCAAAGTTACTCATGGTTCGTTGCTCCTCTTTTCGTTATGACGCACGGTTGATGAATGGGGCAATGTTCTTAATGGTTCGGAAGTGTTCGTAAGTGTTCTACTTTGTTCGTAAGTGTTCTACTTTGTTCCAACTATTTTCGAGTTACCAGACGGAAAGGTCTTCCGGTCGAATGTCTGGGAGCTTAAGACGTCCGCGGATCGTGACCGCAAGGATCCGGTGGTACTTTACTGCCCCAGCGCGTTCGAGTTTGTCGCAGGTGAGAAGCTTCTGTAACTGACGCTCGCCGATGCCAAGAATTGCCATTGCCGCCGCGTCGCTCACGTGAGGATTGCTGTAGAGCAGCGCGAGTAGCTTCTCGCGATCAGGGACAACTACCTGCGCCAACGGTACAGGTTGCGCTTCGTGTTCACCTTGCCGGGTGCCGGTCATCCACGCTCCGCTGCGACGGCGAGGATCGCTGTGATCTGCTCCACAATCCCGTCCAGCTTCTTCGATTCAGCCTTGGACAGCTTCACGGTGTCCAAGGGGGAATAGTCCACTCGTGGAGGTTCTGCGCTGCCGTAGATGATTCTGAGCGCCTGCTCGCCCAGCGTGGCATCAACCCAAGCCGTCATCGCCTCGAATGCGGTATGCGTCTGAAGCGGCGTCAAGCCCAATCCGGTTGCCAGCTTCACCAGGACGTCGACACCGTTTTGATGGAGGGCATCGACCACGGTCTTCGCGTCCGCGAGTTGCGGCGTTGCCACCCTTCCCTGCCTGGCGTAGTAGTTTCCGGAAAGCTCGCTAACCACGTTATCCTTCCGCCATTTGTCGACCACCGGCCAATCGAGCTTCCCGCTTGGGAGCTCCGGCATACCCAAGCCTAAATACTTCGTCACCATCGCCTTGCTGACATTCCACCGTCTCGCCACTTCTGCCTTGCTGATTGTCTGCATTCCATTTCTCCTATCCGTTAACCGTTAACCACTTTTTTTCGTCTGTCGCTAGGGTTTCCTTGCAACCTTCCCACCCCCAAATGCTCAAGTGCTGCGGAGGACCCGGGAATTGCTGGAACCACCCCCAGAGCTCCAGGAGGGTGACCCTGGTGAACGCATCTTTGGTTTTCTTGTTCAGTGGTTTCAGTTCGCCTTCGGAGACACGCGTAGACACGGGAAACACCCGATTCCGCCTATTGTTGTTTCCCAACTCTCTTACCCCTACTTCTTTTCTTTTTTCTTCGCGATAGAACAATAGGGAATATCGCGTGTCTCGCGTGTCTACGCGTGTCTTAGTTTTTCCAACTGGCATGGGCTTCCTCCGCTTTTAAACCGACCCCGACGTACACCCTGTCGCGATCCTTACCGGTCCCGCGCTGCGCTTCGGTGACCGCTGGCCGAATGCGTCGCAGCGCACGTCCAAAGCCTTGCTGGTTCATGGGCGGTCGGCCGGCCTTTACTGCGAAATCGTTGTATGCGGCGAGAAGTGAATTCATCGGGACTTCCGAATATGAGAAATCCACCGTGGCCTGGTCCAACCACACCGCAAGCGGGTCTGTCACCTGTCGGAACTCATCCCGCGCCCTCCGCATGGAATCCGGTTCACTGAAACCCCGCATTCTAAGCGATGGGAGCATCGCAAGCGCCCGGTTCAGCACACCCGACATCTCCCGTGGGTCCGACAGCCGCGCATCCAGTTCCGCCCGAGGCACCGCATCGGTACCGTCAAAGGTTCGTTCGAATGGAATCACCAACCAACGCCGAAAGAATGCATGGCTGGCGTCCGCACTACGTGGTGGATGGTTTGCGGAGAACACAAGCCGCGCGAATGGCGTGATCTCAAAGCTGTCTGCATATTTCCTTTCCGCCAACATCACGTCGCCACCGGTGAGCGCTTTGAACGTGGACGTGCTCTCCAGGTGTTCGCT
>CAXSIG010000010.1:0-1466 GCA_964237255.1 uncultured Bryobacteraceae bacterium | reverse complement strand
GAGATCGGCGCAAACATTGCAGAGCTTGCCGACGAGCCGAGAAACGGAGAAGCGGTCGCTCTCCAGCTTGTGCAATGAAATTGCGGCCGAGTTATGTTTCCCAATGAATGCGAGTAACGCTGCGAGAAAAACACTCTTCCCGTTCGATCCTTCGCCGCTGAGCAAGACGGCTTTCTGAATCGAAGTGTCTGCACTCATCAGCCATGCAACAATTTCAAAAGCCACGGCTGCCGCATCCGCTGGGAACACCTCGGACACGAACTTGTCCCATGCCAAACATGTCGCCGCCGGATCGTGATCGACGGGAAGCTGAACGCTCGAAAGGTGCATCGGCGAGTGCGGAAGAAGTTGTTTTCGGCGAAGATCATACAGCCCGTTTTTCAGATTGATAACATCCAACGGTGGCCGGTCCCACAACATAGGCGCGTCGAGCCGGATGTATTCCGTGACTTCATCGCCACGATGCGAACTCCACTTCGAATCCTGTCTCCGTTGTTCAAGTAGCGCTTTAACCCGCTTGGCGATGAACTCTTTCCCGTTCGGCTGGTAAACGCCTTTGGCATACCGATACAGCACGCCGCCCGCATCCTGCGCAAAGTGGTCCGCCTTTTGGATAGCCGTCGCCAAACTGCGAATCAGGCCGCAGTCTTCAACTTCGCTTGCGTGCGCTCTCTCAATCAGGTCGACAACTGGACCATAGCCCCACAGGCCGATGAGATCATCGACGCCGTTCACGCCCTCGATTGCCGGGATATCCACCACATAGACCTCTGCGCGGCGCTCGGATAGCTCCCGTTCAAACATGGATCTTGCGGCCGCTACGCTATCGTTGCTGGCTGCGTTCGCATCAAAGCACACGATGACGCGCCGGCCATTTCCGAGCGCAAGGCGATCCAAATCGGGTATGGTCCCCTTTACGTCCCGCCTGGCGCCGTTCGGCCCTTCCGCCTTGCCGATAACGCCACGCCAGTTCCAAACGCCCGCGAGCGCCGCCACTACGAACCGAGGCGTTGACGTTCCATCTGGCAAACCGAACCATGACGCTTCCGCGAGCGCAAGCGCCTTCTTTGGACCTTCGCAGAAGATCACGGGAACACCTGAGTCGGAAAGAAGATCCGGATCGGTTCCCGGCGGAATATAGAGCCGGTTCGCGCGGCCGGGTTCACTCAGATACTTCCCCTTCTCCCGAGTGGTTCCGTCGCTCTTCATTTCCAGGTCCGGAGAATCGCGTCGGCTGGTGTAAGAACGCGGTGCGATTTCTCCCGGCCAGAAATTTGAATAGACAAGCGATGCGTAGTCCCCGGAGCCGCTCGCGCCCACGAGTTGCTTGCCTGCACTGGAATCGACCCGAAACAACCTCGCCGCCGCCGCCGTTGTTTCGCTGATTCCGCAACGCGCAAGGTTCGCAAGGTCGACTTCAGTTAATGGGAACCATGCGACTGGCGGATCGAAGCCCAAGGGTCTCA
>CAXSIG010000009.1:22728-23008 GCA_964237255.1 uncultured Bryobacteraceae bacterium | reverse complement strand
GGCAACGGAGAGCCGTACCAGATTCGCGATGTCGCGGAGCGTATTGCGAAGGTGTTGGGTAAGTCGTCGCTCGCGCCGGAAATTAAGGGCAAATACCGGGCAGGCGACATTCGTCACTGCTTTGGGGACATCAGTCTGGCAAAGCGGGTGCTTGGATTTGAACCAACGGTGAAACTGGAAGACGGCATCGCGGATCTGGCGGAATGGTTGGATGGACAAGTGGCTGTAGACCGCGGCGGAGAAGCGCGCGCGGAGTTGGCAGCTCGCGGTTTGATGGTAT
>CAXSIG010000009.1:10949-22718 GCA_964237255.1 uncultured Bryobacteraceae bacterium | reverse complement strand
TATGAGCGTGACGGTATGACAGGTTGCGCGCTGATCACGGGCGGCGCGGGATTTATCGGATCGAATCTAGCGCACCGGCTCTTACGGGCGGGCCGACGAGTGCGGATTTTGGACAATCTGGCCCGTCCCGGTGTGGAGCGCAATCTGGAGCAGTTAGCCGATGAGTTCGGCGGATTGCTTGAATTCGAACGGGAAGACATCGCGCAGGCTTCGCTGAGAAAGCTAATACGCGATGTAAGCGAGGTCTATCATTTCTCCGCCCAGGTTGCGGTGACCACCAGCCTGGAAAACCCCGCGCTCGATTTCGAAACGAACGTACGAGGCACGGTCAATCTATTGGAAGCGGTCCGAGCCCAATCCGTGCCGCCGAAGTTACTTTTCACATCGACAAACAAGGTGTACGGTTCGCTGGAAGATATTCCCATGCGACGAACGGGAGACCGGTATGAGCCGGCGGAGCTTGCTTACCAGGCGGGCGTTTCCGAAACAAGACCGCTCGATTTTCATACGCCTTACGGGTGCTCAAAGGGCGCGGCGGATCAGTACGTAATCGATTGGGCGCGTTCTTACGGTCTGCCAACCGTCGTATTTCGGATGAGTTGCATCTACGGTCCGCGCCAATGCGGGACGGAAGACCAGGGCTGGGTAGCGCATTTTGTGATGCGGGCATTGGCCGGCGAACCAATCACGATTTACGGCGACGGGATGCAGGTGCGCGATGTTCTGTACGTGGAAGATCTGCTGGACGCATTTCGCTTGGCGATGGATAACCTGCCTCGCTTGGCCGGGCACGCGTTCAACATCGGCGGAGGGCCCAGCCATACGGTTAGTTTGATTGAGGTGCTCGACCTGATCTCGCACTTTGCCGTCGAGAAGCCCCGGTTGCAGTTTTCCGACTGGCGGCAGGGCGACCAGAAATACTATGTATCCGATACCCGGAAGTTTCGTCTAGCCACAGGGTGGCAACCGCGGTTCTCCGTGCGCGAGGGAGTTTCCCGCCTTCACAGTTGGATGGAACAGAACCACCCCCATGCGATACTTACTGCTCAATCCTAACTGGACATTCGAAGGCAGTATTTATTTCGGCTGCCGCGACGCCCACCTGCCGCTGGAGTTTGGGTATTCGAAAGCGTTGTTAGAGATGGCGGGGCACGAAGCGCTGCTTGTGGATGGGCTGATGGACGACCTCTCGCCTGAGCGGATTCGGGAGCGGGTCAAGGATTTTCGCCCGGATTTTACCGTCATCACCACCGCTCCCAGCTACCTGTTTTGGCGGTGCGCGCCGCCTGAGTTGCGCGTTCCGCTGGAAGCTTTGCGGAACATTCGCGATGTCGCGGGAATTACGATCTGCGTCGGTCCGCACGCGTCGACCACTCCGCACGCCACCAAGCGAAAGTTGGATGTCGATTACGTGATTCGTGGCGAGTGTGAAGAGTTGTTGACTCAGCTCAACGGCCTTCCTTTGGTTCCGCATCAATCCGACATGTCGGCCCTTCCGGCTTTGCATTGGCCGGATGAGACGGTTTGCAAACATACGCATCATCACCATCGATTCGATCAGCAGCCTGAAGGTCCGGGCGCGGAAATGGAAACGTCGCGTGGATGTCCGTATCACTGCACATTTTGCGCGAAGGACAATTTCCGCAACACGTTTCGCAAGCGTCCGCTCGCGACGATTCTGGAAGAGCTTGACGGGCTGCTCGCGCAAGGCGTGGAGTACATCTACTTTATCGATGAGATTTTTCTTCCCAGCGAACCGATGCTAAAGGCATTTGCCGAACGGCGGTTCAAGCTGGGAGTTCAGACGCGCATCGATCTCTGGAGCGAGAAGCATCTGGATATGCTCGGCGCGGCGGGATGTGTATCGATCGAAGCGGGCGTCGAGAGTATCACGGTGGAAGGTCGCAAGATCTTGGATAAGAAGTGCAAGATGTCGACGGACGATTTGGCCACGCGTCTGATTTACGCGAAAGGGCGCGTTCCGTTTGTGCAAGCCAACTTGCTGGAATCGAAGCATGACGATCCCGCGGAAGTGAAAGCCTGGCGGGAGCATTTGATTGCGAACGGTGTCTGGTCTAACGAGCCGGTGCCTATGTTTCCCTACCCCGGGTCTCCCGATTACACGAACCGTTGGGGAGCGGCCGACGACCGCGCCTGGGAGCGCGCCCACGAGTTTTACCTGGGGGTTTACGATCGCTTCAGCGACGTGCAGGAGCAAAGGCCCGCGCGGCTCGTCGAAATCGAACGATGAAAGTTTTGCTCACCACCGATACAGTCGGGGGCGTGTGGAACTTCTCACTTTCCCTGGCGCGCGCACTCCCGTTCGAAGTGCATCTGGCGACTATGGGGCGGCGCTTGAGTCCGGCTCAGCGCCTCGAAATTTCGGATTTCCCGTTCCACGAGAGCGAGTTCCCACTGGAGTGGATGCCGGACTCGTGGGCGGGCGTTGACCGGGCGGGCGAGTGGCTGCTCGGCATGGAGAAGGAGATCAAGCCCGACATTATCCATCACAATACTGTGGCGCTTGGTCATCTTTCGTTTCAAAATCCTGCTATTGTGACGGTCCATTCCTGTGTTTTGTCTTGGTGGGACGCTGTAAAAAACAGCAAAATTCCCGAGGAGTGGGACCAGTACCGCGAGCGGGTTACACGAAGTTTGCGAGCCGCCACAGAAGTGGTCGCGCCATCGTTCACCATTGCCCAATCCACGAAACGGTTGTACGGAGTGGATGCGAGGGTTGTTCCCAATTTTGCCGCAAAACCGAAGTCATTCGTTGCAAAGGAGCCGTTCGTCTTCGCGGCTGGACGTGTTTGGGATGAGGCGAAAAATCTCGCTGCGTTGGAACGGGTCGCGCCACGGCTAAGTTGGCCGGTCCACATCGCGGGAGAAGGAAGTGCGCTGGGACGATTGGACAGCGTAGCGATGGACGACTGGATGGCACGGGCCTCCATATACGCGTGGCCGGCGAAATACGAGCCATTCGGATTGTCTGTATTGGAAGCGGCACAGCATGGCTGCGCGCTGGTGCTGGGCGATATCGGGAGCTTGCGCGAGAATTGGGATGGCGCCGCATTATTTGTTCGCGATGAAGAGGAATTAGCATCGGCGCTCAATCTGTTGATTGCAGACCCGGTGCTTCGCTCCCAGTACGCGGTCAAAGCGCGGGAGCGTTCAGTCCGATTCCAGAAATCCGTGACGGTCAACGGATACAGTGCGGCTTACGAGCGAGTTCTCTCAGGAGCTTTATGCGCGTCCTGATTTTTTGCCATTCCATTCTTTCGGACTGGAACCATGGGAACGCACATTTTCTGCGCGGAGTTACGACGGAACTGATCGCGCGGGGACATGATGTTCAAGTCCTGGAACCGGTAAACGCGTGGAGCGTCGAGAACCTGATCGCGGACAGAGGGCCCGGGGCGCTGGACCAATTTCGGACGGTTTACCCGACCATCTATTCGGAGCGCTACGATCCCTCAACGTTAGACCTGGCAGCCAAGCTGAGGAATGCGGACTTGGTGGTGGTCCATGAGTGGAACGAGCCGGAGTTGATTCGGGCTATCGGGGAACATCACGCGGCGAATCCTGGGTACCGGCTCTTTTTTCACGATTCCCATCACCGGAGCATTACGGCGCCGGCGGAGATGGCTCGATTCGATCTTACTCACTATGACGGCGTTCTCGCCTTCGGTGAAGTGATCCGTGATGTATACCTGAAGAACAAATGGGCGAAACGGGCTTGGACTTGGCACGAAGCTGCCGATATGCGAGTGTTTCATCCGGTGGCGCAAGGTTTGATTGCGGGCGACTTGGTGTGGATTGGGAATTGGGGTGACGATGAGCGCACACGGGAGTTGGAGGAGTACTTTTTCGAGCCGGTAAAAGCGCTTGGTTTGAAGGCCAAGATTTATGGCGTGCGCTATCCGCCGGAAGCTCTCGCCAAGTTGAACGATATCGGCATCGAGTATGGCGGTTATCTGCCGAACTTTCGCGCGCCGGAGATTTACGCTCAGTACCGCTGCACAGTCCATGTACCGCGCGGCCCGTATGCGCGAGCATTACCGGGTATTCCAACGATTCGTGTGTTTGAAGCGCTGGCCTGTGCGATTCCGCTGTTTAGCGCGCCATGGCTCGATTCGGAGCGTTTGTTCGAACAGGGCGAGGAATTCTGGATGGCGCACAACGGCGTGGAGATGACGGGTATGTTGGAACGTGTGCTGGCGCAACCGGAGCGCGCGCAGGGCCGCGCTCGCTGCGGGTTTGAAATGGTGCAGCGCCGGCATACTTGCGCCCATCGCGTCGACGAGTTGCTTGCGATTTTCCGAACCGTGGAGTCGGAGTAGTTGGGATTGAACATCGCATTCTTCGGGTCGAGCCTGGTGTCGGCGTACTGGAACGGCGCCGCGACTTATTATCGCGGCATGATTCGCGCTTTGGACGCGCGCGGTCATCGTGTCACGTTCTATGAGCCTGACGCCTACGATCGTCAGAAGCATCGCGATATTGAGGATCCTCCTTGGGCCAAGGTTGTTGTTTATGACGATCCGGAACAGGCTTTGGACCGCGCGCGTGGAGCGGACCTGGTCGTGAAAGCTAGCGGCGTTGGGGTATTTGACGAACTGCTGGAAGCGGCGGTGCCGGCGCTGGGTCGCATGAGTGCGTTCTGGGATGTCGATGCGCCGGCCACGCTGGACCGGGTCCGCGCGAATCCACAAGACGCTTTTGGTCCGCTCATTCCGAAGTACGACCTGATACTCACTTATGGGGGCGGCGACCCGGTGATCGACGCTTACGTCGCGCTTGGTGCGCGCCGGTGTGTTCCGATTTACAACGCACTCGATCCTACAACGCATCACCCGGTCGCGCCCGACGACCGGTTCCGATGCGATCTGGCGTTTCTTGGAAATCGTCTGCCGGACCGAGAAGCGCGTGTGGAAGAATTCTTTTTTCGCTCCGCCCAACTTAGCCCGTCCGAACAGTTTCTATTTGGAGGCAGTGGCTGGGCCGATAAACCGCGTCCGGGAAACATGCGCTACCTGGATCACGTTTACACGCGCGATCATAATGCGTTGAATGTTTCCGCAAAGACCGTATTGAATGTTTCGCGGGAAAGCATGGCACGGTATGGCTTCTCTCCGGCGACTCGCGTCTTCGAAGCGGCAGGAGCGGGCGCCTGCCTGATCACCGACGCGTGGGAAGGGATCGAATTGTTTCTGCAACCTGGCGAAGAAATCCTGGTTGCCCACAATGGCGCGGAAGTGGCGGAGCATCTAGTAAGCACCACGCCTGAACGTGCGCATGCAATTGGAGCCGCCGCTCTCGAAAGAGTTCTCGCGCAACACACGTATGCTCATCGCGCGGAGTTGTTCGAAGAGGTGCTGGCGCGGTGAACATCGTATTCCTCGGCCTTTCGGTAACCTCGTCCTGGGGCAACGGCCATGCGACGACGTATCGCGGATTGATGCGTGGCCTGGCTGAGCGGGGTCACGATGTGCTATTCCTGGAACGCGATGTTCCCTGGTATGCCGACAATCGCGACCTGCGCAATCCTCCGTACGGACGGACCGAGCTTTACAGTTCGCTCGATGAACTGAAGGACCGCTTCACGCGGGACATCGCATTGGCCGATGCCGCGATCGTCGGCTCCTACGTGCCGCAAGGCGTGCTCGCCGGGGAGTGGGTTCTACGAACGGCAAAAGGCGTAACGGCGTTTTACGACATCGATACTCCCGTTACGCTGGGAAAGCTGGAACGCGGCGATTTCGAATACCTTACGCCGGAGCTTGCGGGCCGCTATGCGTTGTACCTGTCTTTTACCGGGGGCCCAACGCTGGAAAAGATTCGCAACAAGTACGGTGCGCCTCGACCGCGCGCGCTTTACTGTTCCGTGGATCCCGATATTTATTGTCCCCGCGAGTACGCTACCGAGTGGGATCTGGGTTATCTCGGTACGTATAGCGACGATCGGCAGCCTGCGTTAGATCGAATGCTCATCGAAGCGGCGAACCGGTTTCCGGGGAAGCGCTTCGTGGTTGCCGGTCCGCAATATCCGGCCAGCATTACCTGGCCGGAGAACGTGCAGCGCATCGAGCACCTTCCGCCTGTGGACCATCGGGAATTTTACAACTCACAGCGATTCACTTTGAACGTGACGCGGGAAGAAATGGTGAAGGCCGGATGGTCGCCCAGTGTCCGGCTGTTCGAAGCGGCGGCTTGCGGCGTGCCGATTATTTCGGATTACTGGCCCGGTCTCGAAGAGTTCTTTCGCCCCGGGAAGGAAATCATCCTGGAAGATTCGGTCGATGCATTAGAACGGATCTCTGAGGCGGAACGGCGCGCCATCGGGCTTCGCGCTCGGGATGTCGTGCTGAGATGCCACACCGCGGCATGTCGCGCCGCGGAACTCGAAAGTTATATCAAGCAGGTGAAACGGGATGACCAGGTTTTTGTTAATCCGGCACGGCGAGACGGACATGGTCGGGCAGAGACTAGCCGGGCGGATGGCCGGCGTTCATCTGAACGAAACAGGACGGGCGCAAGCGAGCCGCTTACCGGAACGCCTCCGGGAAACGCAGGTGGATCTGATCTACGCGAGCCCACTCGAACGAGCCAGGGAAACAGCGCAGCCACTGGCGGAAGCGAAGGGCCTTGCCGTACAGGTGTCGGAACAGATAGCGGAACTCGATTACGGCGAGTGGACGGGCCGGAGCTTTCATGATCTGGACGGCGAACCCGAATGGTGGCGGTTTAACGAACATCGGAGTGCGGTGCGGGTCCCTGGCGGGGAATCGATGCTCGAAGTGCAGGTGCGCGCGATGAGTGAGTTGGAGCGTTTACGGCGATTGCATGTCGATATGACCGTGGCGGTAGTGAGCCATGCGGAATGGATCCGTAGCGTGCTTCTCCATGCTTTGGGTATTCCCATGGATCTGTTTTTTCGCTTGGAAATCAGCCCTGCGTCGGTGAGCGTTTTGAAACTTGGTAACGGAGCGCCGATTGTGGAAGGCGTTAACTCCGTATGAAGTTAGTGGTGTTCGGGCTCTCCATAACCTCCAGTTGGGGGAATGGCCATGCGACGCTCTGGCGGGGCTTGTTTCGCGCCATGGTGAAGCGTGGGCATCGTCCGGTATTTTTCGAGCGGGATACGGATTATTACCGCCCTTATCGCGATTTGCACGAGATGCCGGGAGCGCGTATCTGCGTGTTCGACACGTGGGAAAGAGTGCTGGGCGAAGCGAAAAACGAATTGAGCGATTGCGATGCGGCCATGGTGACCTCCTACTGTGCCGACGCTTTGCCGGCAGCCGAGTTGATTCTAAATAGCAACGTGGCGAATCGCTGTTTTTACGATCTGGATACGCCGGTTACGCTGGCAGCGCTCGATCGGGGGCAAACAGTTCCCTACTTGCCTCCCAGTGGACTGGGCGATTTCGATCTGGTCTTGAGCTACACCGGTGGCGAGGCGTTACATCAGCTTCAGTCGCGATTGGGAGCCAAGCGTGTCGCTCCCCTTTACGGCAGCGTCGACACCGAAGTTCACCACCCGATTCAGCGCGCTCGCGAGTTCGACATGTCGTATATGGGGACATTTGCGCAAGATCGCCAGGAAGCCCTGCAGACTCTGTTTCTGGAACCGGCGAAGCGCCTTCCGGATTACAAGTTTCTGTTAGGAGGAGCGCAGTACGGCGCCGATTTTCCTTGGGGAAACAACATCTACTTTCGCAAGCATCTTCCACCGGCGGATCATGCCGGGTTTTATTGCTCGTCCAATTTGACATTAAACGTCACGCGAAAAGCGATGAAGGACATGGGCTATTGCCCTTCGGGCCGTTTGTTCGAAGCCGCGGCTTGCGGCGTGCCGATACTGACGGATGTTTGGGAAGGGCTCGACCAGTTTTTCACTCCGGGCGAAGAGATCCTGACGGCGCTCGATACCGCTGAGGCTATGGCCTCAATTACAAGCAACGAAACGAAACTGCGCCGTATCGCCGATGCCGCTCGCGAACGTACGTTGGCGGAGCACACTGCGGAGTGCCGTATTGCTGAACTGGAACAGGTACTGAACTGATGTGGGGCATCATTCCAGCGGCAGGGGCGGGCAGCCGCATTCAACCCCTCGCCTTTTCGAAAGAGCTACTGCCGCTGCAAGATGGCTCCACGGAACGGCCTCGCGCGGTTAGCGATTACCTGGTAGAAAGATTGCGCGTTGGCGGCGCTACCAAAATCTGCTTTGTCATCTCCCCGCGCAAGGGCGACATCCTGGAATATTACGGCAGTCGCGTGCAGGGCGCGCATACTTGCTTCGTCGTCCAACAACAGCCCGCGGGACTCTGCGATGCTGTGTTTCAGCCGGTACCGTTGATCGGCGCGAATGAGACCGTGATGATCGGTTTGCCCGATACGGTTTGGTTTCCTGTAGACGGCTTTCGTTCCTTGGACCACGACCGGCTTTCTTTTCTGCTCTTTCCCGTTGAGCAGCCGCGCTATTTCGATGCGGTGGTCACCGATGACGCTGGGTCTGTACTTGAAATTCAGGTCAAGAGCCCCGATGCTAAAACGCATTGGATCTGGGGAGCGTTCCAGATGCCTGGCCATGTTTATCACGAACTGCATCAGCTCTGGTTGGAACGCGACCGCACCGACGAATTTATCGGCACGCTGGTCAACGAATATCTGCACCGCGGAGGCCAGGCATCGGGCGTGCGAGCAGGCGCTTCATATCTGGATGTAGGAACGCTGCACGGTTATCGCGAAGCGCTCAAGGCATTGGAGGTGCCGGCTTGACGGAGACGGAAATACAGAAGCGTGTGGAAGAGCTGGGGCCTTGGTTCCACAACATCAATCTACAGGGAGTCCCTACCGCGCCGCATCATTTTTTAGGCGATTATCCAAGCTTCAAGTTTCGTAACTTTGCCCATGCAATTCCTGAGGATCTGACCGGCAAAACGGTTCTCGACATCGGCTGCAACGGCGGCTTCTATTCCATGGAGATGAAGCGCCGCGGCGCCGCCCGCGTGGTTGGTATCGATTCAGACGACGATTACCTTCGGCAAGCAAAATTCGCGGCGGAAGTTCTAGGCCACCAGATCGAGTTTCGGAATCTCTCTGTGTATGACGTCGCGCAATTGGGAGAGCGCTTCGATGTGGTCATCTTCATGGGCGTGTTCTATCATCTGCGCCATCCGCTGCTCGCGCTCGATCTTTTGCATGAGCACGTCACCAAAGATCTGATGATCTTTCAATCGCTCCAACGCGGCACGGAAGAGGTGTTCGAGACGGAGATGGATTATCCGTTTTCTGAAACTGAAATCTTCGAAAAGCCCAGTTTTCCGCTGATGTACTTTATCGAGAACAGCTATTCGAAAGACCCGACGAACTGGTGGTTTCCGAATCGGGCGTGCGTGGAAGCGATGCTTCGCAGTTCCGGTTTTGAGATCCAGGAGCGCGCGGAACAGGAGGTATTTATCTGCCGACGGAAGCCGTAATGTTCTGGAATGAGCCGAACAATCTCTCTCATTGGGATTTTCAGATGGATCCGGAATGGAAGATTTTTTCAGATATGGTTCGCTGCGCTTCTATCGCCGTTCGCGCGGAACGCAAGGAACTGACGCAAGTGTTAGGCGGCATGTCTCCCATCGACGCGGCTTTTGCTAAGCGCATGAAGGAGCAGGGTGTGCTGGAGCAGATGGACGCGATTGCGGTACATGGTTTCCCACTTGACTGGAACCATTGGCAAATCGGCGAATGGCCGGAGAAGCTGGAAGAGATTCGAACGGAAACGAATCTTCCGCTCTGGGTGAGCGAGGTAGGTGTTTCAACATTTGGAGCGGAAGAGGTGCAAGTTTTCGGCCTGGAACGCACAGCGCAACTGCTGATGGGAAAGGTGGAGCGAATTCACTGGTATAGCCTCTACGACCTGCCGCGTGCTTGGCCCGCTACCACCCGCCATCGGGAAGCGGAAGGCTCCAGCTATTACCGGCATTTTTACATGGGCCTGTTTCACGAAGACGGGTCTCCCAAACCTGCTGCTAGCCACTTCGCCCAATTCGCCCCAGAGCTTGGTATTTGCCAATGGTTCCATTTTGAGGATCATCGTCTTGACTCCGCCGTACAGAAACTGCGCGATTTAGGGGTGAAGAAATTGCGCACCGGCCTTAGCTGGTCGGACAGCTTGCGTCCTGGAGCGGAAGTGTTCTACGACCGGCAGATGAGGATGTTGAACGAGTTCGATACAACACTCACCTTCTGCTACACGCCAAACGAGTTCGGTCTCCGACCCGATCACACGAGCCCACCGCGCGAGCCAGGGAAATTTGCAGATTTCTGCGTCAAGATGACTAATCGGTACTGCTAGGGATATAACTATCGCCGAGCAATGTTTTATACAATGGCTGTCATGGCGACTATCGAATCGACCGCTTCGGCTCAACACACCGCGGAAGTTGCGGCGGGCGAACGGTTCGAGTTTGGAGAAAACTGGCGCGAATTCCTATCGGTCCTAAACGACGATCGAATCAGCCAAGCGGAGAGCAGCCTTAAAAACATGCTGGGAAGGGATTCTCTGGAGGGAAAAACCTTTCTTGATGCAGGTTCCGGCAGCGGCCTCTTCAGCTTAGTTGCGCGGCGGTTGGGCGCGAAGGTTTCTTCGTTCGATTTCGATACCGCCTCCGTCAAGTGCACGCGTGAATTGCGCCGCCGCTACTTTCCGGACGATCCGAACTGGACTGTGCAACAGGCATCGGTCCTCGATCCCCAGTTTCTCGGCAATCTGGGCCAATTCGATATCGTCTACTCATGGGGAGTGCTCCACCATACCGGGCATATGTGGGACGCGCTCGCGAATGTCGACCCGTTGGTCGCCTCGGGAGGGCTGCTATTTATCTCGATCTATAACGACCAAGGCAACCGCAGCCGCCGATGGCTATGGGTGAAGAAAACATATAATCGCGGGGGCCTGGGTCGCTACGCGGTGCTCGCCGGTTCGACGTGGCTGATGTGGTGGCGGCCATGGGTAAAGGATTTTCTTCGGCTGAAGCCTTTCGAAAGCTGGCGTAAGTACGGCCGCGACCGCGGTATGAGCGCTTGGCGCGATGTCGTCGATTGGGTTGGCGGATATCCCTTTGAAGTCGCAAGTATCGAACAGATATTCGACTTTTATAAAGCGCGCGGGTATACACTTCAGAAGATTGCGTCCGCCAACGGGTCGCTCGGGTGTAACCAGTTTGTGTTTCGTAAAGCGTAGCATCGCCTTCTTTCTCCTCCTAGCCACGGCGGCCCTGCCTCAGGACCTGCCGCCGGAACTGCTACTTCTCACGCGCGTCAAGCGTCACGTTGGGCAGGAGCAGAAGCGCATTGCCAACATCAGTTGCCTGGAAACTATCTCACGGCAACATCGCGAGCCGAAGGGTAAACTGCAACCCCTGGACACCGTTCGCCTGGAGGTGATGGTCAGCAACGGCAAAGAACTATTCGCGTCGCCGGGCGACCGGAAGTTCTCCGAACATCCGCCGATCAGCTACGCGGGAAGTGGATCGTTAGGCGACGGCTTTTTCGACGGTTACCTGTCAAAAATTTTGCTTGGCAACAATGTCACGTACGCGTACCAAGGCCAGGAAACCGTTTCCGGGCGAATGTTGGCAAAGTGGAACTACCGCTTGCCGCTGATGTGGAGCGGCCAAAGAATTCAGCTACCGAACGGGGCCGGAATCGTCAGCCTGCATGGCTCTTTTTGGGCCGACCCTCAAAGCGAAGATGTCGTTCGCCTGGAACTCC
>CAXSIG010000009.1:4561-10939 GCA_964237255.1 uncultured Bryobacteraceae bacterium | reverse complement strand
CTGCCGACCTTACCCCGCGAGTTGTCCCGGCCTCCGCGCGCCATCGCGCGCCAAGGCCGGGACAACTCGAGGGGAGAGGGGGGTCAGGTGGCGGGGTCGACCTGGAACTCACCGCCGGCGATATACCGCCCGCGCTGCCCATTACCGAAGCGACCTGGACGGTAAATTTCGCGCAGACCCCCGTGTCGGAAGGGACCCAAGTTCTTATGCCGAAGTCCGGGGAGTTTCATATGGCGCTGTTCTCAGGCGAGAGTGATTTAAACCATCTAGAGTTCTCTAACTGCAGAACATTTGGTGCGCAGTCCGATATCCGCTTCGACACTCCTGACACCCCGGAGCCGACGCTAAGTTTCAGTGCATCTTCAGTCGACGATACACTCCGGCCGTTGCCGGGCGGCCTGGCGATCAGCGTCAAGTTGCAAACGCCCATCACATCGGGCTTGGCTGTCGGTTCGCTCATCCGGGGAGTTGTCGCCACCGATGTTCGCGCGAAACGCTCCGGCTTTCATATCCCAGCTAATTCGCCGGTTTTGGGCCGTGTTCGACGGCTTGAGCACGACACAACGCCGTTTGAAAACTACGTGATCGGCCTGGACTTTACCGAAGTGCATATTCAGGACATCCGCTATCGCTTCTATGCCGAAATCGTGAGTATCGAGCATAGCGACGGAATCGAGCTGGCCTTAACCAAGTCCAGCTACCTGCATAGCGAAACGTACACGCTGCCGAAATTACCGGGAGCCGCGACGTTCTTCTACCGGGGAAGCAAGCTGAATCTGCCGCAAGGCTTCCGCACCACGTGGACCACGCTTACTGTTCCGTAACGTCGATCAGGTTGTCTTCCGAATTGCGATCAATCAACTTGTTGTACGGATCGATCCCGGCCCGTACCGGCTTTGACGCCACAACTAACTGAAATGTCTGCTTGCCGCCGGTGAGCAGATGCTTCTCGATCCGCAGCATTTTGGCGTCTTCGCCTTTGCCATCGGTCACGCCGATATCGATAAAGTCATTCATGCCGGCGGGGGTTTCTTTGCCGTTCCCATCGGCGTGCATCTTGGCGGCGTTTACGGTGACGGTCACCTCGTACTTGCCGTCCGAAGTCTTCTTCGATGTCGCGGAGAGAGCCTTGTTGTCGTACAGGGTAATGTTGTCGAAGCTGTCGTCTATGAAGTACTGCAACTCGGGCGGCGTCCTGCTCCTTAGCGCGGCCACAAACTGCCGCGTATCGGGATAGGGCTGGTCTATCGAGGCATGGCTATTATCGACCGCGTCCACTTGATTGTTTGCATTCGCGTATCGATACTGTCGCAGAAATTCTCCCAATGCCTGGTTCAGCTTCTCTTCGCCAATGTAATCCGAAAGGGCGTACAGAATCACCGATCCTTTCTGATACCAGACATACCCTTCGCGTTGCACTAACGCTAGCGGAGGTTCATGCCGCGTCTCTCCCGAGCGTCCGCTCAAGTATCCGTCCAGCTCATGTTTCAGAAACTTGCGCATGTTCTCTTCGCCATATTTCCTGGCCATGATGCGCAGCGCGGTGTACTCCGCCAAGCTCTCCGACATCATGTTCGAGCCCTGCACCATGCCGCCAATCAACTGATGTCCCCACCACTGATGGCCAAGCTCATGCGCGGTTACGAAGTAAGCGTAATCGATATCAGTCTTCTTCTGGACGCGTCCGATAAATCCGATGGATTCGGAAAACGGTACCGTGTTGGGGAAAGACTGAGCGAAGCCCCGGTAGCGCGGGAACTCCATGATCCGGTATTGCGAAAACTGGTAAGGACTGTAGTTCGCCTGATCGTAATCCAGTCCCGCTTTCGAAGCCGCTATCATGTCATCAATATTGAAGGCGTTCTTCGGGTCGTAATAGACTTCGATGTTGACGCCCTTGTATGGCTCGCGTTTAACAGCATACCGGCCGGAGATCCACGACATGAAGTCCTGGATGTGCGTCCCGCCCATGCTGTATTCGAAGTAGCGACGGTTGCCCGCGCTCCATTCTTTCTGAAGGTAGCCGGGGCTGATGGCGACTTGATCGGAGGATGTACTGACTACGGTGTGATATGTGATCCAGTCGGACTGTTGGCCGGTAAACAGGTTCAAGCGCGAATAACGGGAGTCTCCACGCGGGCGCATCTCTTCCAGTTCGGGAAGATGTTCTTCCCGCCGGCGGCGCGGGTCGTCCAATTCATTATTGTTGTCGTAACCGATCTGGGGCAGAAAACTGCCGTCAAAAAATGTGCCGTTGCGGGCAAATTGAGGGACCTCATTGCCATCGCGGAAACCTTTCGATTCGTGGCCTACGTTGCACGTCAGCACCGTTGTTTCACCGGGCGCCAGCGGTTGTTCGAAGGTGTAGATCCAGTAGAGCTTACGAGGACCTTGCAACTCCAGTTTCACGGCTCGATCGAATTTGATGTTCGATAAAGACTGCACCGTGTTGGTGATGTGAACCTGCTTCAGGGGCGTCGCGGTCTTATTCTGCAAGGTAGTCCTGACGAGGCCATCGAAAGACCGCCGCTCCGGATAAATATTGATAGCAGCATCGACAGCGGTGACTTTCGGCTGGTCGACTTTTTGATACTGCTTGTAACTACGCTCGTAGTCCGCTTGGATCCTGCGACGATCTTTTGAGGAAAGGAACTCATTCAACACATGAGTGTTGTAGTAATACCAACCTCCGGCCCCGATTGCGATCAAAGCGCAAACTGCGGCAGCGGGCATGAGGTGGGACATGCGGGCGCGCGCCTGGCTACGCCGGGCGGACCAACTGCTTTCCGAACCCCGCCGCGCCAACGCAATAGAAGCCACACCAAGCAGCGCGGCAATGGCGAGCCAGTAAACGGTGGACCAGAAGAGAGCGGGAACAAAGTGGCCGTAACCGTTCATATCCGAATAGGTGTAACTGGCAGTGGAGCCGATCAGGTAGAGGCTATTCTCATACCCGAAGTTCGCCAGAATCGGCTGGATGAAAAAGATGGCGATTACAATTCCATGGCCGACGAATTTGTTCGATACCACTGTTTGCACGAATAGCGCGATCAAGGCATAAATCATGATCTGCGGGAACGTAACGATGTATAGCTCCTGGACATACTGAAGGACTTCGTAATGGTGGTAGCCTGCGACCGTTTGCATGATAAGGCCGCAGGCCATCGAGACCGTGAGAACCATGAGGATCACAAACGCCAAAGCGGTAAGTTTTGAAAACCAGTCCGGCGTTTCACGCAGCGGAAGCGCATCATGAATTCCATCGAAGTGAGTGTCCCGCTCCCGCCAAAGAAGTTCCGCCGCATACAGGACCGCGATAATGTAGCAGAAAAGAACAGCATTCCCCTCCACTGCGTTCAACATTAGATAAGTAACCGGCCAGACATTTCCCCCCGCACGGTGACCCGCGAAATAGCCATTCACAAGCGCCAGCGCCGCAGTCAGGAACAAAATTGCCCAGAACGGAATTTCGTGAACGACATTCGAAACACGAATTCGCGTCAGCGAAACGAACTGGTTCCAGGAAGCGGCCAGCGAGAATGTGCGGCGAACTTGCGGCAGCGCCGTCACAACCAAAGACCGAACGGGCCGCTTTTCTTCGGCGTCGATTTGCTTCGCCTTCGCGGCGCGCCTGCCTTGCGAGCGGGCAGTCAAGGCCTCTACCGACATGGGAAACAGCAACCACAAGGCTCCGAGAGCCAGCACACCGACACTCAAACACAGCAGCCGGTTATACAGAAAGGGCCCAGACCAATCGATAAATAAGGAGTTCTTCTCAGCAACTGTCCAATAGCGCGTGATATTGCTGATAGCCAACAGACCGATGGGATCAAGAATGATGGACCAGAAGCGCTCCAGGGACCGCGTGGCCTGAAATATGGCATTGCCGATGATGTAGAACATGAACAGCGCCACGCCTTGCAGGTACACGATAAAAATACGGCGGGACAGGGCGGCCACGGCGAAGAAGAGCGATCCGAAAAAGAAAACCTGGACGATTACGATGCTGGCAAAAGGGACAAGGTACCAGGAAAGGGGAGCGCTGGCGATGCGCGCGTGATCCGCCCATGGCGCTAACGTTCCGGCCATAGTTCCAAGCAGAACACCGCTAAACACAAACAGCGAAGTAATCAGCGACGCCGCCCAACGGCCGCCGAGGTACGAGAATTTTGAGATCGGTTTTGTGAACAGGATTTGGAACGTATCTCGTTGGAAGTCCCGCAGGATGGAGGTGCCGAAAATCGCCGCCAGGACGATCACGCCGAAGAAGACGGACCCAACAAAGTTGAAATAGTTTGCGTACGGACCATTCAACAGGACTTTGCCATTTGCGTTTCCTACCGGGTTGTAGCTTTCGGAAGCGACATCGAGAAATCCGAACGCGAACCAGACCAGGAAGTAGACGTAAGTCGAGATGCTCTTCAGACGAATCTTGAGCTCAAATGTCAGGAACTCCCAAAACAATCTCATGCGGCGGCCTGCTTCGATTTGTTCGAAAGATTCAGGAAGTAGACATCTTCCAAGCTCGAATCGACGGGGCGGAAGCGTTCGCCGGGATTCTGTTCGGCGTAGACGCGAATTTCGTGCAGACCGGAAACCAGGTGGGTCGAAATGACGTTGAAGTTCTGCTCGATCTGGCGTAGTTCGTCGTCGTTGGCAACGATCTTCGACCAGATCCGGCCGCTTAATTGGGTCAGTGTCTCCGATGGCGAACCTTCCAGCAATAACTCGCCCGCCGCGATGATCGCCATGCGCGGACAAAGCTCCCGGACATCCTCAACGATGTGCGTGGAGAGGATAACCGTGACATCGCGGCCGATGGAGGAGAGCAGGTTGAGAAAGCGATTCCGCTCGGCGGGATCGAGACCGGCGGTGGGTTCGTCGACGATGATGAGCTTGGGGTTGGCAAGAAGTGCCTGAGCGATTCCGAAACGCTGTTTCATTCCGCCTGAATACGTGCTGAGCGCTTTCTTGCGGAAGTCCCACAGGTTGGTCTGTTGCAGCAGCGCGTCGACGATTTCCTTCCGTTCCGAACCGGACGTGATGCCCTTCATCACGGCGAGATGGGACAGCATGTCCAGCGCGGAGACTTTCGGATAAACTCCAAATTCCTGCGGTAAATAACCCAGCACTTTGCGTACGGCGTTCTTGTCTTTCAGGACATCAATTCCGTCCAGCATGATGGATCCAGAGTCGGGATCTTGCAACGTGGCAACGGTGCGCATTAACGTACTCTTACCCGCTCCGTTTGGGCCGAGAAGGCCGAACATGTTGTTGCCGATGGTTAGAGAGATATTCTTGAGGGCTTTCACCCCGTTCGGATATGTCTTCGAGAGATTTGTAATGGTAAGCGCCATAGGTTAGCCGAAATGGACGGATTCTTGCGATTATATCGCCGGGTAAGGCAACCGCTTGCTTAACGCGCGCGGCTCAGAAGCGGCTCGGGCCCGACAATCTCAGGCTCCCGAGGCACAAATTCAAATTTTGTCAGGTCTCCCGAGAATCAACCTTCTTTGGGGATGCGTTCATGGCGGACAGTATGCGGGTGCACGACACGACCGTGCGGGTTGATACCTATAAAACTCGTTCGATATCACAAGATAACTTGTGCCAGAAACGCCCGCTTTTTAGACTGTTGTTTTGCCTAGAAGGCTTCACCAATGAAGAAAACGAACCTGATTTTTGCGACGACGTTGTCTTTGATCATGTCCTCCGTTCCAGCGGTTGCAGGCACGATTGGGCTTGGAACCTGGTACGAGTTCGGTTTTGATCCGAATCATTCCCACGTTGTTGCCGGCTGCTTGCCGAATAATCCGACTGGCGTACCCTGCCGCACTGGGACCGGAACGACAAACCTGGATGCAAATCCTTGGACCTTTACCGCGCTTACTTCCGTTTTGTTCACCATTACAGATGGGTATCTCGCGGGCGACTCATTCGACGTTCTGGATTTTGGGACGCTCATTGGTTCCACGCCCGCAGTCGCGACAAACGCACATAATTGCGGTCTGGATCCACGCCTATGCGTGACAGATTCTCAGATCAGCCATGCTTCGCTATTGCTCGGGCCGGGCGCTCACTCGATAACGATTTCTGTTCGGCCTGCACAAGTTTTAGGGGAAGGTTTTTTCCAGGTGTCCGCCGTTCCCGAGCCCTCTCTTTCGGGCTGCTTAGTCTTGCGCTCCTCGGTGGATTGTTTGTTCGCGGGCGGTTCCGCGCTCAGTGATGGTGGTGTTTAAAGATGCGTTGATGGTAAGAGCGCACCTATTCAAGTACGTCTTGAGCCGAATATTGCGCGCGTAAGACTCGGACCGGCGCTGCTTCGTTACTTTCTCAGCGTACGGTCCAGCCACGCCACCATTTCCGTTTTCCAATGTT
>CAXSIG010000009.1:2410-4551 GCA_964237255.1 uncultured Bryobacteraceae bacterium | reverse complement strand
TATCCGGCGCGTGCCAGCCGCTCATGCCATGTCCGCCGCCTTCGATGGTCACCAACTCACACGGTACACCGGCTTTCTTCATCGCAGCGCACATCATGGTGGATTGCTCGAAGCTTACCTGATCGTCCTTGGTTCCGTGAATACAAAGAAACGGCGGCATACCCTTGTGGACCGCCGCGATCGGCGCGACTTGGTGCAGCTTCTTCAAGCCTTCCGCGTCTAGCTGTTCCACGCCAAAAAAGTGAATGCCGCCGCCATTTGCCGCGTGCCGGCCGATGCTCTTCATGTTGAAACGCTCCGGATGGTCGCGACGCTCCTCCGCAAGCCTGCCATAATCTACCGGTCCGTAGAAGTCCACCACCGCCGCCACCTTGGTGTCCGCGGTGTCATGTGTACCGGCATAGTTCACAAGCCAACCACCTGCGGATTCGCCGATCAAAGCGATCTTGCCGGCATCCACGTGATACTTCGCCGCGTTTGCTTTCACCCATCGAATTGCATTCGCTAAGTCATCCCTAGCGTCGGTGAAGTGAAATTGCGGCGCCATCCGGTAATCAATGCTGAACCATGCATAACCGGCTTTGTCCAGAATGTCGAAGAGCGGCCGCACGTTCGTACTCTTGCTGCCTTCATCGAAACCTCCGCCGTGGACAAGGATTGCGGCTGGAAAAGGGCCGGGGCCGTCGGGAATATGGAGATCGAGCGGTACCGCTCTCCCGTTGGGCGAAGTGTATGTCACATCCTTCTCATCCACCGCAGCCGTCATCGCCGCGACACTGAGTGCGACCACGCATACCGTCTTCAACATGGATGCAAATGTATCAGATCGCCGTCAGAACCGATATCCTGAAGCCAATGCCCACGGAGAAAGAACTTCTCGACCGCATTCGCGACCTGGAAGAGCAGAACAGCTTGCTGCAAGACAAGCTGGATCAGATCTGGAGCGTGCTTGCGTCGGACTACGAAGATCTGGACGACGACAACGGATTAGTTCAGATCAAACAATAGTCAACGCTTGCGATGGAGACGCGTCCAGACCAGGACGGCAGCGATCACCGCGACCGCCGCTATAAAGAATCCGGCATGAAGGTAGCGCGCCCAGTGTTCCCATTGGTCGCCGACGAAGTAGCCAAGGCCCAGGAACAGCGCCACCCAGAAGAAGCCTCCGGTATACGCATAGAGAGCGAACCGGAGCGGCTGCATTTTTGAAATCCCCGCGACCAACGCGGTAAAGTGACGGACGCCGACGATGAAGTACCCGAAGAACAATGTCCAGTTTCCGTACCGCTTGAAATAATCGCGGACTAATTCCAGATAACTGGGAGAGATGCGGCGGACTACAATCGCCAGACCGGCGCGGCCTAGCCCGTAGCTTGCCGTAATCCCGCATACGCTTCCCGCGAAAGCGACTGCCAGTGTCGTGGGTGCCTGAAGAGTGCCTCGATGAATCAGGATGCCGGCGATTACCAGGATGGTTTCATCGGGAATCAGGGGCCCGACGATCCCCAACATAAGGAGTCCAAAGATCGCGATATAGCCGTATTGCGCGACAATCGCTTCGGCCCATGACATGGCTCAGATTTTGACGGCGGCAAGTTCCGCGCGAATCGCTTGGATCGCTTCGCGAGGGTCAATGGCTCGCGTGACCTGGCGTCCGATGACAAGAAAGTCTGCGCCGTTTTTTATGGCTTCGGCTGGAGTGGCAACTCGCTTCTGATCGCCAACATCGGCACTCCTCGAGCGAACGCCGGGAGTTACGATCAGCATCTCGGGACCGAGGAGTTCACGAATTGCGTGCGCCTCCAGTGGAGAAGCAATCACGCCATCCGCACCAGCGTCCTTTGCGTTTGTGGCGCCGAGCGCGACCAAGTCTTTCAGCGACAGAGCGTAACCCATGGCCGGAAGGTCGGATTCCATCACGCTGGTAAGAACGGTAACAGCTAAGATCTGGAGACCGCTACTTCCCCTGCCCTCGACCGCTGCGCGCATTACCTGTGGCGATCCGTGTACCGTCAGGAACGTGACGCCGACCTTTGCCACTTGTGCAACGGCGCGGCGTACGGTTTCCCCAATGTCGTAATACTTCATGTCCAGGAATACTTGGTGTCCCGCATCAATCAACTCACGGACAAACCCCATTC
>CAXSIG010000009.1:2031-2400 GCA_964237255.1 uncultured Bryobacteraceae bacterium | reverse complement strand
CCAGCGGCGGCGTACAGCTCCATCCCGACTTTGAAGAAGCGCACTTCCGGAGCCAGGAGCGACACCAGAGCGCGAGCTTCGTCCGCAGTTTCTACGTCGAGCGCGACGATCAATGGATCAGACAAGGTGGATCGGCTTTTCCTTTTTCGCTACGGCTCTTCCGACGGTTCGTCCGGTTCGCATGGTTCGCGCGTTTTCTGGAGTCATCGCAATGAGTAAGCCGCCGGACGTTTGCGGATCATACAACAGGTTATCCAGTTCGGCGGTGAGCGCAATTTCAGAATGGACAAACGGTAAAACAAAGTCGCGATTTCGTCCCAATCCGCCCGGCACGGCGCCCGCCTTCGAGTAATCCACCGCACCAGGCAG
>CAXSIG010000009.1:0-2021 GCA_964237255.1 uncultured Bryobacteraceae bacterium | reverse complement strand
TTCAAGCGTGACGCCGCTCGCTACCGCCAGTTCGCGAGCATGGCCCAGAAGCCCGAAACCTGTCACGTCGGTACAGCCGTGCGCATTGGCGGCGATCATCTCCAAGCAAGCTTCGCGATTCAGGCGCAGCATGGATTCGATCGAAGCCGATACATTTCGCTCGTCGGCAATGCCTCGCTTCAGCGCCGTAGCGATGATGCCCGTGCCGATCGGCTTGGTCAACACCAGCGCATCGCCTTCCCTCGCCCCCGCATTTGTTAAAACGCGAGATGGGTGGACGGTGCCCGTGACCGAATATCCAAACTTAATCTCTTCGTCAGTCACGCTATGGCCGCCCAGCAGCACGGCTCCCGCTTCGTGAATCTTCGAAGCGCCGCCTTTCAGTATCTGTTCTAAATCCTCCAGGTCGCCCCCGGCGGGCCACGCCAGGATGCTCAACAAGGATACCGGCTTACCTCCCATTGCGTACACATCACTAAGCGCGTTCGCGGCGGCGATGGCACCATAAGTAAACGGGTCATCCACAATCGGCGTGAAGAAGTCGACCGTTTGAACAAGCGCCAGTTCGGGCGTGAGTTGGTACACGCCCGCGTCGTCCGATGTGTCGAAGCCCACCAGGATGTTGGGATCCGGAACGCGAGGAATTTGCTTTAGGACGAGATCCAGTACCTCCGGACCTAGTTTGCCGGCTCAACCCGCGGCTTTGACACGCGCTGTGAGGTTTCCTTGCGCCATCCTCTTCTATAATCAACTTAACCATGAAGGTTTGGACCCTCGTCCTTTTGCTGCCACTTTGCGCGCTTGTTTTGTGGGGAGGGCGGGAACCACGGCCGGATTCGCACATAGACCCTCGTCTTCGCAATGCCACGCGCAAGCCTGCGGTGGATGGCTGGACCCAGGTGCACCTGGAAGGGTCGCCCGCGGAGATCGGCTTCCAGAACGGATTCCTACTTGCGCCGGAAATTTTGGATATCCAGAAAGTCATCGCGCTGGAATTGGCGCATGACGATCATCGCTCATGGGAGTTTTACCGGAAGGCGGCCCGTAACGTCTTGTGGCCGCACATTGAAGACGAGTATCGCGAGGAGTTACAGGGCATCGCCGACGGCGCCAACGCGAAGGGCGTGAAGCTTGACGTGTGGGACATGGTTGCGCTGAACGCCGCACTGGAATGGCCTTATTACTCGCGCAACTACAACGATCTCCATCACCCCAAGAAGCGGGGCGCGGTTCCCGGTGACCATTGCAGCGCGTTTGTCGCGACCGGTAGTTACACGAAAGACGGAAAGCCGGTGATCGCGCACAACAACTGGACCAGTTACCTGGATGGACAGCGCTGGACTGTTGCGTATGACATCACACCCGCAAAGGGCAACCGCTTCGTGATGGACGGTCTCCCCGGCTTTATTCACAGCGCGGACGATTTCGGCATCAACAGCGCCGGGATGATGATTACGGAGACTACGATCACTGCCTTCGTCGGCTGGGATTCGAACGGCATCCCGGAGTTCGTTCGTGCGCGAAAGGCGATGCAATATGCGAATTCCATCGATGACTTCGCGCGCATTATGAAAGAAGGCAACAACGGCGGCTATGCGAACGATTGGTTGATCGCGGACCGCAAGACGGGCGAGATCGCGAGTTTGGAGTTAGGGCTGAAGAACGTGACGCTTGACCGCACGAAGGATGGATATTTCGTCGGCTCGAATTTTCCGAATAATCCGCAACTGGCGCGAGACGAAACGGAGTTCTCCTTGACCGATCAGGGCAACAGCGCGAATGCCCGGCATGCGAGGTGGATCGCGCTGATGGAAGAGAACAAGGGCAAGATCGATACGGATGCCGCCAAGCGGTTCCTGGCCGATCACTACGATACCTTTGAGAAGCGCGAAACGCCGAACGAGCGAACGCTCTGCGGTCACGTGGAACTTTCCCCACGCGGGCTGGGCGAATGGCAACCGCCGTTCGGAACGGCGGGAGCCGTCCAGAACAAGGTGGCAGATGCTTCCATGGCGGAGCGC
>CAXSIG010000008.1:20887-25203 GCA_964237255.1 uncultured Bryobacteraceae bacterium | reverse complement strand
CTCTTCCAACCCGTTCTCGACTAGTTCGCGCAGTTCGCCGGCGCTAAGCGGCATATCCCTCTCTCACCCTTACGCCGAATAAGCTTTCCCGTAATTGCGACGTGGCTTCCCGAATGGGGAGATGCCCCGCGCCCAGGAGACACGTGGCGGTAGCCTGTGGCCATACGGACTTCCACACAGGAACCGAATCGCGAATCGCTCGAAATGTTTTCTCACCATACAGGAGATTCACTGGCTGTCGAAGACCGGCGAAGCTTTCCGGCGATGGAAATCGATCAAACATCTGAAGATAACGATAAGTCGAATCATGATCGACGCGCGCGAAGCCGCCGGTGAGGGTCGTATCCTGTTGGCGTTTCCCCCGCAGCGACAAGTTCGTAAACCACCTTCCGATCGGGTTTCGAAAGGTCGTCGCGTAAGCGTATGGGCCAAAGGGTTTCGAAAGAAAGATTCGAAAATACCACGGGAACATCGCGAACATGTCGATCAGCGCAAAATCCTCCACACGATCTCCGGCGCGTTGCGCTGCCGCGATTCCGAGCAGCGCGCCACTACAATTACCGACGATCGAAACCGGAGCGGGCAACCGGCGAATTTCATCCGCGATTTCCTGAGCCACCGCGCCGACGGTCCACTCCGTAGGTACAGCCGAAGCGCCGCAACCCGGAAGATCGACGCTGAAGAAGCTGACGTCGGGAGGTAGATCGGACGTTACGGGATCGAACGTATGATGGTCCCCGCTCCAGCCATGAATACCGAAGAAGAAGCGCGGGCCCGTTCCGGTGCGTTTAATGAACATCGGCCATCACCCGCTCCGCTGTCATCTTTCCTCCCAGCACCACCATTGGCATACCGGTACCTGGTGTTGTACTCGCACCCACGTAGTAAAGACCGCGCACAGTTCGCGATTGGTTGCGCGCGCGAAAAGGGCCCATCTGAAAGAGTGTATGCGCTGCCCCAAATGCGGAACCATCGTATAGCCCGAAGCGCCTGCCCCACTCCTGCGGCGACCAGGACTCTTCGAAAACAATGCTGCTTTCCTCGAAATCGATTCCCTCCGCCCGAAGGCGCTCGAAAATCCGCGCGCGGATAGTCCGCGTAACTGCCCCCCAATCGGCATCGGGCATGTCGCTAAGCAGCGGCGTGGGGACCAGCGCGAATACGGCACTGTGCCCCTCCGGAGCCAGTGCGCCATCCGTCGCCGACGGAATGCTGATGTAGAAGGGCAACTCGTCCGGAATGCGGCGCTTCTCAAACAACTGATCGAACGTACGACGGTTATCGGCAGGAAGAAAAATGGTGTGATGCCCCATTCCTTTGGGCACTCCTTCCACTCCCCAATAAAAGGTCAGCACGCCGGGCGTCATCTTCTGAGGCTTTTTCGAGACATTGTCCTTCAACAACGCAGCCTCCGTAAAAGGCACATCGACATTCGAAATCACGGCATCGAAGCGCCGTTCCTCACCGGACCGGAACCGAACGCCTGTCGCTCTTCCGCCCTCAACGGTAATCCGCTCCACCGCACAGTTGGTATGGACGCGGCATCCCAGTTCTTCCGCCAGAGACCGCATGCCTTGAACTAAGCCATAAACGCCGCCCTTGGGCAACCATAGCCCGTAAGCAAGTTCTCCAAAAGCCAGAATGGAGAATAATCCGGGAAGCTTATAGGGAGAGCCGCCCAGATACATGCCGTAAGAGCCAAGCGCTTCCCGAATGTAACGGCTTTTAAAAAATCGTGCGAGTTCTTTGTCCAGCGAACGCCAGACTCCCGAGTTCCACATCTCACCGGGTGTTAGTTTCGCGATCCACTTAAGCGGGTTGTCCTGGTTGCGCGTAACCAGCTTTGAAAACGAAACATCGTACTTGCGGCCCGCATCGCGCAAGTAACGAAGCGCCGCGACAGACGACCCCGGTTCCACCCGCTCACACTCGGCCAACAAGCCCTTTGCATCGCTCGACAGAGTAAACGTCGTGCCGTCCGGCCAACGAAATTGCACGGTTGGATCCACCGGCAGTAACTCGACATAGTCCGACAACTCGCGGCCCGCACTGCGGAACAAGTCTTTAAAAACCCAAGGGTAATTGACAAGCGATGGACCCGTATCGAAAGTGAATCCATCGCGAACTATTTGGTTTGCTCTCCCACCGACCGTCGCGTTTGCCTCGAACACGGAAACTTCGCAGCCCGCGTTCCGCAAGTGAATCGCTGCACTTAACCCACCTAAACCGGCTCCCACGATGCAAACCGATTTCAGAGCGCCCCCAGATAAGCAAGCGGCAATCGCCAATACTTACTCGCGGGGAGAGCGTTAAACTTGTCCTTCATCGGCACGCTTTCCCGATGCCGAACGCCCTCGGCGCTTCGTCCGATCCGCAGATTCAACAACCGATATACGTCGATACACGCTTGAATGGCAATGCGGCAATCGGGCGCGAAGGCATCCAGGTTGCGCTCCGCCAGGCGATACCGCGATTCCGCTTCGGCAGACACGCTCTGCAAGACACGTCGCAGGGCAGGAAGTTGAGCGGCATCCCCTACGTCTAGATGGCGGATATCCTCTCCCTCTAAACGATCGACCGGAAGGTACACACGGCCTCGTCGCTGGTCTTCGCCGACATCGCGAAGAAAGTTGGTCAACTGAAGAGCAATTCCTAAATCCCGCGATGCCCGCAAAGTGCGGTCGAACTCGCCAGGTCCACTAGCACCGTAAACATAGGCGAGAAAGTAACCGACGACAATCGCGCTGCCGTAAACGTAATCTTCGACCAGAGCGTCCAGGGTTGCAAAAGGCGCGGGGAGTGCATCACGCCGCATAGCATCCAGGAACGAATCGTAATGCTCCGGGGGAATGCCGCAATCGAGCACCACTTGCGCGAATCCGGACACCGTCGCCGGAATACCCTTTTCCAGCCGTTCGCGAACCGTAGGAATTTCCAAAGCTCTGCGATACCCCTCGGCCCATGTATTCAGATAGGCGAGCTTCGCATCCGGCGGAAGCGGGAACGTATCTACTACTTCATCTGGATATCGCACCGCGGCGTAGACGGATTCCACCTGTGCGCGCTTAGCGGGTGGCAGGAAACGCGTCACCAGGAAAAAGCTGGTGCTGTAGGTTTTTAGCACCATGCGGGAACGCCGCGCGACGGCTTGCCACGCCGTTGTAGCGGTTGGCTCGCGTAGCGCGAGATCTCGCGTCGTGTTCTCAAATTCCCGCCAATACGCCTCGTCCCAAGGTGGACGCATAGTTCTCCTGATGATTACTAAGGGTTATTGATTGTAGAAAATTTGTCGCCGAAGTTACACTGAGGGCAGGGTTGAGATGAGTTTGGAGATTGAAGAGCGGGACCGCGAGGGTATTGCTGTCCTGGCCTGTAAAGGAAAACTGGCGGCAGGTTCAGGCAGTGAGACGTTCAGGAGTCGTACGGACGCACTGGTGAAAGAGGGGAAGTGCAACGTTATCCTCAATTTCGAACACGTCGATCACATCGATTCGGACGGCCTAAACCAGATGGTCTCGCTGGATCGAGATGCGCGGAATGTCGGCGGCCAAGTGAAGATCGTCGAGTTAAATGAAAAGCACTTGGATGCGTCGGTTATCGCCAAGCTGGACACAACCTTTGAAAAATTCGGCGACGAGCAGGACGCGGTGAATAGTTTTTTCCCGAATCGACAGGTGACCAGCTTTGACCTTCTGAAGTTCGTCCAAGAAATAAAGGATGAAGACGAGAAGAACTGAAGCCCGGTAAGGGCTCGCGTCATCCAAGTACACTGAAGTAATGGCAAACAAGGTCCAGGAAGTTTTCGGAACCGCGGCTTCCATCGCGAAAGGCATGGGCGTTACGCTTCGCGAAATGATGTCGCCAACGGTCACCGAGAATTACCCGGATGAACCGCCAAAGCTCGAAGAGCGATATCGCGGCGTTCACGTCCTCCAGCGCGATGAGAACGGCATGGAAAAGTGCGTTGCATGTTTCCTCTGCGCCGCGGCGTGCCCCTCAAACTGCATTTACATTGAAGCGGCCGAGAACACTGAGACCCAGCGCATCTCCGGCGGCGAGCGATACGCAAAGGTTTACAACATCGATTACAACCGCTGCATTTTTTGCGGCTACTGCGTGGAGGCATGCCCCACCGATGCCATCACTCACGGCCATGGTTTTGAAGTGGCCAGCTACAACACCTCCACGCTGGTGAAGCGCAAGGAAGATATGCTCTGCCCTCTTCCCCCTGGCGGCCTCAAAGCTCCGCCGCTTCCAGTTTCCACCGGCACGGGCCACTAACCCAGTTCGCGTGTTCGCCGCGATTCGAGAACAGA
>CAXSIG010000008.1:19579-20877 GCA_964237255.1 uncultured Bryobacteraceae bacterium | reverse complement strand
ACCCCGCGGCGAAGAGTACGCTAGAAATCGTCCTTTGCTATCCCGGTTTTCACGCCATCCTGATGCATCGTGTAGCCCATGCGCTGTATGGCAATGGCTGGTACCTGATAGCGCGCATCGTGTCTGCGTTTTCCCGGCAATTTACCGGCATTGAAATCCACCCTGGGGCACGCATTGGCAGGCGATTCTTCATCGATCACGGCATGGGTGTCGTCATCGGCGAAACCGCGGAAATTGGAGATGATGTACTGCTCTATCAGGGCGTAACTCTGGGCGGCAAGCGGCATCCCACGCTGGGCAATCACGTTGTAGTTGGCGGCGGCGCGAAGGTCCTGGGCGATATTACCCTGGGCGACTATGTAAAGGTGGGCGCCGGCTCCGTTGTGGTGCGCTCCGTCCCGGGCCATTCCACCGTGGTAGGCATTCCCGGCAAGGTGGTTCACTCCCGCATTCAGGAGAAGGCGCTGGAACACGGCAAGCTTCCGGATCCGGGAGCGCAGGAAGTCGACGAGTTGCGTCAGCGCGTGACTGAATTAGAGCAATTGGTGCATGAATTGGCCGGTCGAAAGGACGCGCATGAGATTCACGCTGTTGTTTCTGCTCGTTAGCGCTCGTGCGATGGGCTCCGATTTATGGACCTACTGGATCGACCCGTGCGGCTCGTCCCAGGCCGCCGAATCTCAATGCAAGCCGACCGACCCCGAACTAGCGCGATGGGCGATTGAGGCTTGGGCGCGCTCTTCGAATGATGCCCTCACAGTAAAACCGGAGTCGAAGCAAGACGCAGCCAGGTTGCGCGTCCATTGGGTCTCCGGGCGATCTCAACTGTACGGGGAAGCCCGGCCAATCCCGTTCGGTAACAAGCGCGGCGCGGAGGTGTATGTACTGCCCGCCACGGCCCGAAGCGGAGAAGACCCGCTCGATCGCGAAACCGTCGTTTATCTTACGTGTCTACACGAAACCGGGCACGCCTTCGGATTACGCCATACCGATCGGTTCGTAGACATCATGTACAGTTTTCAATTCGGCGGCGACATCCCCGAATACTTCGCGCGTTATCGCCGCCAGCTGAAAGTGCGTTCCGACATCGCGCACACGTCGGCCATCTCCCCAGCCGACCGCGCGGCGCTCATGGCGTCCATCGAGTACAAGTAGAGAATCGAGGACCACAATACTCACCGGCAACTTCCGCATCTTCCACGCGTTCGAGAGCACCTACCTCCCCGACCGTCGTGACATCTACGTCTATCTGCCTCCCGAATACGACAAGCAACCGGAAAGTCGCTATCCGGTCTTAT
>CAXSIG010000008.1:18809-19569 GCA_964237255.1 uncultured Bryobacteraceae bacterium | reverse complement strand
GGCCAGAATCTGTTTGATGGCGCGACGTCGTTTGCGGGAACGGAATGGGGCGTCGATGAAACCGCGGAGACGTTGATCGCGGAAGCGAAAATCGAACCGCTCATCATTGTCGGCATCTACAACACCGGCGAACATCGCATCGACGAATACACGCCCTCCATCGATCCGTCGCGCGGCAAAGGTGGTCAAGCTTATCTCTATAGCAAGATGCTTCGCCGCGAGATCAAGCCGTTAGTCGACCGCGAATTCCGCACGCGCCCAGAACCGGAAGATACCGGTTTGGGCGGAGCCTCTTTAGGGGGCTTGGTCACCCTGAGCATCGGCCTCCGCTTTCCGCAGATCTTCGGCAAACTGGCGGTGATCAGCCCTTCGCTCTGGTGGGGTGATGAACTGATGCTGAAGCGCGTCCAAGCTCTACCCGAAAAATTACCTCTCCGTATTTGGCTCGATATGGGTTTGGAAGAAGGCGACACGTGCGTGGAAGATTGCCGTCACATGCGCGAAGCTCTACAGGAAAAAGGCTGGGTGGA
This sequence comes from uncultured Bryobacteraceae bacterium, assembly GCA_964237255.1. Lineage (GTDB taxonomy): Bacteria > Acidobacteriota > Terriglobia > Bryobacterales > Bryobacteraceae > JALYXI01. Next base: position 19,039 of record CAXSIG010000008.1, on the reverse strand, counting down.
AGGCGACGACTTTCAACACTGGGAGTTCCCCGGCGCCAGGCACACGGAGTCTGCCTGGGCCGCGCGCATGGGCCAGATTCTGGAATTCCTCTTTCCTCCCGCTAAATCCGAGCAGCCGCAGTTCAGTTCGCCGGCGTCGCTTCCACCATCACCACAGTAATGTTATCGGTCGCTCCGGCGGCGTACGCTGCCTGTACCAAAGCGTGGCAGCGATCGTCTAAACCAAGCGT
>CAXSIG010000008.1:7212-18799 GCA_964237255.1 uncultured Bryobacteraceae bacterium | reverse complement strand
TTTCCGCGATTCGCTCCTGCGCTACCAAGCCGTGCAAGCCATCGCTTGAAAGTAGAATGCCGGAGTGCGGTTCAAGCTTCGTCACGTAGTATTTCGGCTCCAGTTCCGCGTCGATCCCCACTGCCATCGTCAGGGCGTGGCGCATGGGATGTTTCTTAAGCGTCGCTTCATCCAAGCCAAGTGGGATGCCGACTTCACGGACCCAGGTTTGATCTTCAGTTAGCAGTTCGAGTCCGTCCCTTCCATAACGATAAGCTCTGCTATCCCCCACACTGACAATCACTACCTCCGCGTCATCCACAAGCGCGGCCACAATGGTGGTTCCCATCCCATTTAACGCCGGATCATTTCCCGCGGCTCGTCGTACCTGATAATGTGCCTGTTCCACCGCGTCGATCAGCGCCGCCGCATCCCGGTGAGCGATCCCGCTCATTAGATCCGCAACTGTGTCCGCAGCCAGCTTCGAGGCATGGGACCCACCCCGTGCCCCGCCCATTCCATCCGCAAGAATAAACAAGCCGATCTCCGGAAGCAGGCGAAAATAGTCTTGATTTTCCTGGCGAACCAGACCGGTGTCGGTACACGCTGCGGGAACGATTTTCATGCTTTAGGACCATCCCACTATAAGACGAATTGGAATCCGGAATGCACCCTATCTGACTCTTAATGACGACTGCGTGGTACCTCCTGAAGACGACTGCAAGCCGCTGGTCAGATCACAATACACCGCGCTTGGGCGCCGCACTCGCCTATTACACCGTCCTTTCCATGGCGCCGCTCCTGGTTGTTGCCGTTGCGATTGCCGGTTTCATTTTTGGCGATAAAGCGGCGCGTGGGGAAATTGTAAACCAGGTTTCGTCTTTAGTGGGCGACAATATCGCGAATATCATCCAAGACCTTCTCAAGGCCGCTCGCGCGCAGGACCACGGGACGGTGGCTTCCATAGCCGGCGTAATTACGCTCCTGGTAGGCGCGTCCGCCGTATTCGGAGAATTGCGGGATTCACTGAACCTGATCTGGGATTACAAAGCGGAGGGAGGACTGAATTGGAAGGGTATGGTCAAGTTCCGTCTGTTTACATTCACGGTGGTGCTTGTGGTCGGCTTTATGCTGCTGGTTAGCCTGGTCGTGAATGCGGCGCTTACCTATGTTACGACTTATCTCAATTCGCTGGTCTCGATTCCGAAGGTGATCGACCTTGTGGTCGCGCCGTTGTTGTCCATCGCCGTAACCACGGTACTGTTCGCCCTCATTTACAAGTATCTTCCCGAAGTCGCGGTACAGTGGCGCGATGTCTGGGCGGGCGCCGCCTTTACCGCCGTGCTATTCGGTATTGGCCGTACGCTGATCGGTCTGTATCTCGGCAAGGCGAGCGTTGGGTCGGCGTATGGAGCCGCGGGGTCGCTAGTAGTGCTGCTGGTTTGGGTTTACTACTCATCCCAAATATTCTTTTTTGGCGCGGAGTTTACGAAAGTATACGCTGACTGGCGAGAAAAAAAGAATCCAACAGCGGCACGTTAATTGCTTCCCGAAAGCGGAGGAGTTACACCGATGCTTGGAACGATTCTGTTGATCATCTTGATTCTTGCGCTGATTGGCGCGTTGCCTACTTGGGGGTATAGCGGGAGTTGGGGCTATTATCCGAGCGGCGGCCTGGGGTTGGTTGTTTTGATCCTGGTGATCTTGCTGCTAATGGGCCGGCTCTAGAATTCGTTCAGGTAAATGGCGGGGCTACTTGCCGATGTCCAGCCGCTCGGCAAGTAGCAGGGGAAGACCCGCAGCCACGATTTTGCGTTGCGTTTCGTAAATACGATATTCAGCGCGCCGGAAATCCACGAAGCGCGATTCCGTTTCGAAAATTGCAAATGCGGCCCTTGGATCGTGGTCGCGAGGCTGACCGACAGAACCGGGATTGATGAGATAAAGGTTATTCGGTCCCATATAGAGCGGGATATCAATCGCAATGTTCCTGACAGTTCCCGCACGCAATGAGAAGCCACGCTGCAAGTGTGTGTGCCCAAAGAACGTGACTGAATCTTGCACGGAAAGAAACACGGGTTGCGCATCCGCACGGTCGACTACATATTCGTTCTCATCCCTGGGCGAACCGTGTACCATGCCGAATCCGTTCTCAGTTACTGGTCCCTTCGACAGTTCACGTAAGTAACTCACGCTCCCTACATTTAATTCACCCGCTGTCCAAAGCGCGGCGGATGCCGCTAATGGGCTGAAGTCCTCTAGCCCCGTTCCATCGATACAGGCAACATCGTGGTTCCCACGAACCGCGACATGGACATGTTCTTGTGCCCACTCCACAACGCGATTCGGGTCTGGCCCATAACCGACAAAATCCCCCAGGCAAGCAACGCGGTCATACTCGCCTTCCGCACTTTTCAAGACCGCTTGCAGCGCTTCCCAATTAGAGTGGATATCGCTGATTACCAGATAACGCATCAGGCGCGCTTTAACTTCAACAATGTGATCTCAGGGGTAGCGCCGAGACGCGCTGGAATCCCAATGGTGCCGATTCCTCGCGTGACGTAACAAGAAGAGTCGCCTTCCCGATACAAGCCGGAGACGTAAGGAGTCAAGAATCGCGCTACATTCAGCGTCTGTTTCAGTATCTCAACCGTTACTTGCCCGCCGTGCGTATGCCCCGCCAACATCGCCTGCCAGCCCTGTTGGGGAGCTTCACGAAACACATCGGGATTATGCGATAGCAAGATGTTTGTAGCATTCTCCTGCACCAGATTAGACGCTCCGCGCAGGTACCGGCCGCGAAGAGGGAACGGCTGGTAATCGATGCCCGCGATATTCAACACACCGTTGCCGAAACGTAATTCACGTCGCCCGTGTCGCAGGAAAGTCATTCCCTTTCGCGCCGCGGCAGCTTCCACGTAACGCTCGACGTTCGCATAAATTTCGTGGTTCCCTAAGCAGCCCAGCAGCGGCGCATCTGCCCGAAGTCGACTGAGCTGGTAAATGCAGGCATCCACCGGGTCGCCCCAACTCGAAATCAAATCCCCCGTCATTACCGCGATGTGCGGCCGTAGTTCATTGGCCGCATCCACCACACGCGCGAAATCGCGTTCGCTCAGGAACGGGCTGAGGTGGACATCGCTGATCTGCAAGATCCGCTTACCTTCCAGATCGGCGTGAAGGCCGTGGATCGGAAAATCCAGTTCCTCAACGCGAAACTCACGGCGGGTAATAAACGCACCCCACGCTTCTGCCGCAAACGGCGCTCCCGCACCAATCACCGCAGCCGCGCGAATGAGTGCCCGGCGGTTGGGATCCACCTTCGGTTCGAGACGCCGGATGACCCAGTACAACAGAAATCCGGGCGACGATGCCAGAATCCAGAGCAATGCGCCGGTTCGTACGGGCCGGAAAAACGGAGCGAACTGCGGCATCAGGGCCAGCCAGATACCCGCCACCCCGAACGTGGCTAGCCCCGACACGATTGCCCAGAACTTCCACGTACGCTTTTCTCGCGGAATTTCTTTACGGATTTGCAAAACCATCGCCGCCTGCACCAGCAGGAACGGCGCAAGCACCGCCATTTCGAGCGGTGCCATGGCAGCCATTGTCACAAACGCCATTGCCCGGCCACGGCGAGTGCGGCAATTGCCGCTGTCTCAGCCCTTAAGATGAACGGCCCAAGTGACGACCTCTGCCAGTCGGCTTCGTCCAGCTTCGCGCGCTCCGGATCGGTCCAACCGCCCTCCGGTCCAATCAGCAAATTGAGCGGCTCGAGTGGGGAGTGCCGCTCGAGGATTGAGCTTAACGGAGCGGCTCCCGCTTCCTCTTCCAACCGGCACCGCAAACCCTCTCCGGGCAAACTCGCTACCCGGCACACAGCCCCGATTTCCGGAGCCGACACGCGGCGCGATTGCTGGGCGCTCTCGCGCGCGATTTTCCGCCATCGCTCCGATCGTTTCACCGCCGCCGCCGCGAGCCCATCATCCGACCGAGCACAATTTACAGGTACGATTGCCGTAGCCCCCAACTCCGTCGCCTTCTCGATCACCCATTCCATCCGGTCGAATTTAATCAGCGCCATATACAATGCGAGCGGCCGTAGTGGCTCGGGCGTGTCAAGCTCCTGGACGATGCGAAACCGGATTTGCCCCTTTCCGGCGCTCTCGATCTCGCCCAGGTAGACCGTTTTGCCGTCGGACAATTCATAGCGTTGGCCCGTTTCCGCCCGAAGCACGCGCGTCAGGTGATGCGCTTCGTCGCCAACCAAATCCGCCCGGCCGTCTTGCACGGCATCCACAAGAAACCTTCGGCGCGCCAATCAAACGTCCCCGGCACTTACAATTGTTGCGGAAGGCACCCACCACTACTTTCGCAAATGATCGCCACATGATTGCAACCATACGCGGCACGCTGATCGAGAAGCACCCGAACCAGGCCATCGTCGATGCGGGAGGTGTCGGTTATGACCTCACTATCCCGGTGTCCACCTTTACCGCGCTCCCCGACACCGGTCAGCAGGTAATACTCCGCGTTCACACGCATGTCCGGGAAGACGCCCTCGCGTTATTCGGCTTCGTTTCTTCCGAAGAAAAGACGCTTTTTGAAAAGCTGACATCGGTTAGCGGTATCGGTCCCAAACTCGCCATCACCATTCTGTCCGGCCTAAACGCTCCGGACCTGATCGCCGCCATCCGCAACGGCGCGCTGGATCGGCTGGTTCGCATTCCTGGGATTGGCAAGAAGACAGGGGAGCGCATTATTCTCGAACTTCGCGACAAATTGGTACTAGCGTCCCCGACCGCTGGGACATCGATGCCTGAACCGCTGGATAACATAGAGAACGACGTACTTTCGGCGTTATTGAATCTAGGTTGCGCCCGCCCCGCGGCGGAAGATGCAGTACGAAAGGCAAAGGCATCTGGGGTTATCGATAGTTTTGAGCCCTTGTTCCGTCGCAGCCTGGAATTTGTCCGCTAGTCTGAAATTTGTGGAGGAGCAAAGGATTGTCTCAAGTCAGCCTGACGCGGACGACGCGCAGTTCGAAGTCGGCCTGCGCCCACAACGTCTCAAAGATTTCACCGGTCAATCCAAGCTAAAAGAGAATCTGGCGATCGCCATCGAAGCCGCTCGCCATCGCGGAGAAGCGATGGACCACGTGCTTCTTTACGGACCTCCCGGATTGGGGAAGACCACTTTGGCTTCGATTATCGCTACGGAACTTGCAGTCGCATTCGATCAAACGTCGGGACCGGTTCTCCAGAAGAAGTTAGACCTTTCCGGAGTCTTGACCAACCTTCAGGAACGCCAAGTTTTTTTCATCGATGAAATTCATCGCCTGCTCCCGGATGTGGAAGAGATGCTTTACTCGGCGCTGGAAGACTTTCATCTCGATTTACTCATCGGCACAGGTCCTGGCGCGCGCACAATGCGGATCCCGATTCAACGCTTTACCGCGGTGGGAGCGACTACGCGCCAGGGACTTCTCAGTGGTCCGTTGCGAGGCAGGTTCGGACTACATCTTCACCTCAACCATTACACCGAGGAAGAGTTGACGTCGATCGTCGCTCGTTCAGCCCGCTTGCTCAATGTGACCGTGGACCCGGAGGGAGCGGCGGAAATCGCTCGACGGAGCCGGGGAACGCCGCGCATCGCCAATCGCCTTCTACGCCGCGTTCGGGACTACGCGCAGGTTCGCGCAAATGGAGAGATTTCCAAAGCCACCGCCTGTACCGCGCTAGACCTGCTGGAAGTGGACCGCCACGGTCTGGATGAAATCGATCAAAAAATTATGCGAGCGGTACTTGAAAAATATCGCGGCGGGCCGGTTGGCATCAACACCATCGCCGCTTCTGTCAATGAGGAGCCGGAGACTGTTGAGGAGGTCTACGAACCGTATCTGATTCAACTTGGATTTCTTCATCGCACTCCGCGCGGGCGTGTCGCTACAGACCGCGCCTTTGATTACTTTCGCATCGCCCGTACTTGGCCGGTTACGGGACAGCCCGGGTTATTTTGAAGCGGATCATTCTCGGCTTGGGCTCGAACCTGGGCGACCGTGAGGCTAACCTTTCTGAAGCGATTCGCCGGCTCAACGAGGTTCGTATTTTCGTAACCCGCACATCGCCCATTTACGAGACCGAACCGGAAGGAGTAACGGATCAGCCTTGGTTTTTGAACTCTGTGGTGGATGCGCATACCAGAATGGGTCCACGCGGCGCACTGGTCTGCATAAAGAGGATCGAGGCCGCCATGAAGCGACAGCGCAACATTCGCAATGGCCCCCGCATTATCGATATCGATATCCTCTTTTATCAGTCGGCTGTAATTAAGACACCGGACCTGGAGATTCCCCATCCTCGGTTTCGAGAACGCCGCTTTGTGCTCGCCCCGTTAGCGGACCTTGTCCCGGATTTGCGAGATCCGGTCACTCGTCGAACAGTCTCGGATTTGCTCGCGAATGCCGGTCAAGGAAAGTTTAGACGTATCTGAAGTCCTGCCCCCGTTCACCGTAGCGCTAGCGGAACTGCGGGTCCACCTCGACACGATATCCGTTTGCCAGCCGGTTCGTCTCATTCACCATTCCGACCACCGCCATCGTCTCGGCGAACATTTCGTCGCTCATTCCTGCTTTCCGCGCCGCCGCGCTGTGCGATGCAATGCAGTAGGGGCAGCCGTTCGTTACGCTGACGGCCAGATAGACCAGCTCTTTGGTTAGGGTCGGCAGAGCGCCGGGAGCCATTATCTGCTTGACGCTTTCCCACGTACGCCGTAGCGTTGCGGGATCATGACCCAAAGCCTTCCAGAAGTTGTTGATCCAATCCGTTCCTCGAGTTCGCATGATGTCGTCATATACATCGCGAACTTCCGGGCTGGCGTCCCCGTATTCAATCATCGGCGCCGGTCCCAAAGGAGGAAACCGATCAGCGTTTTGCCGTCTTCCATTTCTCCTTTTTCGATCAGGGCGTTTAGTTCGTCCCGCCCGAACCAACGAATCTCAATCCGTTCGTCGTCCATCGGCGTAGCTTCGCCCTTGGTCAAACCAGTTGCCAGAAACAGGCTCATCTTCTCTTCCACATAGCCGGGGGTTGGATAGTACTCGGTCAACAGTTCCCAATGGTCTGCACGATAGCCGGTCTCTTCTCCCAATTCCCGCTTTGCGGCTTCCAGCGCGCTTTCGCCGTCGTCTATCTTTCCCGCTGGAATTTCCCACAAGTCTTTGCCCGCGGGAAGCCGGTATTGTTTAACCAGCAGAATTCGATCTTCTTCCACTGCTATCATCACCGCCGATCCCGCATGCCGAACAATGGCGCGATGAATCTCGAATCCGTTCTCGGACCCGTTATCCTCTACCGCGTGGTCTTCCGTCACTCGGAAGATCTTCGACCGGTACACCTCTTTCGATTCCACCAGCTTCATCCCTCCATCTTGGAACTAATGGGCATTGGAGTGCTACCCGTGACACGGAGGAATTACAGATGGGTTGGATGAGTCAAATCGGCGGATTATTGCAACAGTATACAGGCGGAAGTGCAAACGCCGGAAATGAGGATCAGGACTTTCAGCAAGTCGCGCAGCATGCTCCGCCGTCGGCGCTTTCACCGGGCCTTGCCGATGCTTTCCGGTCGGACAAAACACCACCGTTCGGCAATATGGTTTCCAGCATGTTCGGTCAGTCGAATGGCGATCAGCGAGCGGGCATTCTGAATCAACTCATACAAGCGGTTGGTCCCGGCGCGCTTGCCGGAGGTCTCTTAAGCAAATTGGGAGGGGGCGGGACGGTGACACCGCAGCAAGCCCAGCAGATTACGCCGGACGAGGTGCAAGGCTTGGCAGAGCATGCCCAAAAGCAAGACCCCTCGATCATCGACCGTGCCAGTGAATTTTACTCACAGCATCCGACATTGGTGAAAGGTTTAGGCGCCACGGCACTAGCACTAATCATGTCTCGGGCGTCGCAGCATCGCTAACGCTTCATCGCAGCCGCGAAAGCATTGAAAGGCAAGGTGTTCAGAACATCTTGCTTTTCAATCCATCCCCGACGTGCAGTGGAGATTCCGTATCGAATACCGGGTAGATGTTTCGGGTGGTGAGCGTCGGTGGAAATCGTGAATTTTACTCCCTTCGCTTTCGCCGCGCGTGCCATCTGTCCACTGAGGTCCAACCGTTCCGGGCTTGCATTGATTTCAAGTGCTACACCCTGCTTCGCGGCTTCGGCGAACACCAGATCGGTACTATACGGATAGCTGTCGCGGCTTAATAACCGTCTTCCTGTCGGGTGACCAAGGATTCGGAGGGAGGGAGATTGCAAGGCCCGCATCAAACGCTCGGTCATTTCCGCGCTTTCTAAATCCATATGGCTATGGACGCTCCCGATAACTAAATCGAGTTCGGCCAGCGCGTCTTCGGCGATGTCCATTTCTCCTGTTCGCGTGATGTCGCATTCCAAGCCGGCGAAAACGTGAATCCCTAATTCGCCGCTTTCATTGATTTTTCTGACATCTTTAGCAAATGCCACCACCCGGCTCTCATCTAAACCGTTTGCCATGGCGAGCGCTTTTGAATGATCGGTAATGGCGATGTATTCGTAGCCCAACTCCCGCGCCGCTATCGCCATCTGTTCCAGGGTCCCGCGTCCGTCCGTCGCGACGGTATGCATGTGGAGATCGCCGCGCAGGTCACCCCGCTCAATCAGGCGGGGCAGGTTGTGTGATTCCGCTAGTTCAATTTCACCCTGGTTCTCCCGAATTTCGGGCGGAATCCATGCAAGTCCAAGGGCGGCGTAAATTTCCTCTTCAGTTTCCCCAGCGACCCTTGCATCGTTATCCACGCGAAACAGGCCGTACTCGCTGAGCTTCAGCCCCATTTTGATAGCGCGCATCCGGATAGCGACGTTATGCTCCTTGCTCCCGGTGAAATACTGCATCGCGGCTCCGAAACTCTCTTTCGGCAACGCCCGAACATCCACCTGAAACGCTTCCCGGCCTAAAGTGACGCTGGTTTTGTTTGCTCCGCGACCCAAAATTTCCTGTGTTCGGGGATGATTGGCAATCAGGTCGAGCGCCGGGTCGGGATCGGGGCCAGTTACCAGAATGTCCAAGTCGCCGATTGTTTCACGCCCTCGCCGGAGGCTGCCCGCAGCGCTCGCCGAGGTAACACCCGGCAACTCGCGTAGGGCGCTCAATAGTTCCCCGGCCGTCTGTTCCGCAAAGCTGAGGAGGTGCCTGCCTGTCCGTAACCTGTACTGCGCAATGGAGCGAAGGACCTTTTCCTCCAGTTTTGCTCCCATGCGCGGCAACTCCCGCAGCTTTTTCCGAACGCACAAATCCTCCAACTCGTCGATGGAGCGCACCTGAAAATGTTCGAACAGCAGCGCGATACTCTTCGGTCCAAGCCCTTGGATTTTCAGAAACTCCAGTGCGGCGGGCGGAAATTTCAGCAACAACTCATCACGTCTGTCGCAGGATCCGCGCGTCGCAATTTCCTGGACCACAAAGGCCAAACCTTTTCCGATACCGGAAATTTCGGTCAACTTCCGGGTTGGGTCATTCAGCAAGGAGGCGACACTTTCCGCATTTCCCTCGATAGCGGTCGCTCCATTGCGATAGCTCCTGATCCGGAAGCTATCCTCGCCGGCTATCTCCATAAGGTCGGCGGTTTCCCAAAGTAGCCGCGCAATCTCCCTGTTGTGCATGAATTTCGAGTTTAAGACGGCAACGCTGACGGGGAAGGAGGCATTTTCGGCGCATTAGTACCAAAACACAAAAATTATTCTCCAGACTCAACAATTTTCTTGAAAGTGTTGACGCATTATGCTTATGATTTTACTAGTAGTTCACATTCGGAGGAATCGGTAGTATGCAAAATTCGTACCTGTTGGCGATATCCGCGCTCGCACTAAGCGGAATCAGCACGTTGCAGGCATCCACAATTAATAACTCGACTGGCTTGTTTGGGGTTAGCATTACGCCAAGCGCTATTCTGACTTTTGACAATGCACCAGGGCTGAGCACGAACTCAGTGATCACCAACCAATTTGCGTTCTCGGGCGTGACGTTTAGCTCCCCGGCTTATTACGACGGGAATAGCGCGGGATTTGGATGTAGTGGTCTCAACCAAAGTGGCGATTGCGTCACGAACTACACCAGTTCTCCGACAAGAGGTCTCATAAACGGGCCTTCGACTCCGTTTTCGATCCTGTTTTCGATTCCTCAAAGCTACGCGGCCTTCGCTTTGGTGACCGACGCCAGTGGCAACAACAACACCACGATTACCGCGTTGCGGAACGGCGTCCAAGTGGATCAAGGCACCTTCACCACCTCTACCACCCAAACGAACAATTACTACGTTTTCTACAACGAGACAACCCCTTTCGATCAACTCCGGATCTCTACCACCGGCTCAAATCTAGTAATTCTGGATAATCTGCAACTTCAGTCCACTCCGGAACCCGGAACCATCGGTCTCTTGTCCGCCGGTCTGCTTGGTGTCGTCGTCGCTGCGCGACGCCGTCGCCGTTCGGCTTAAGCTTTTACTTAGTTACACCACAACGGCCAAGCTGCTTTCGAGCGGCTTGGCCGTTTTTTGTTTTTGCGCCCAAATCTTCATACGATAAAGATGTCCCTTCTCCATGGAACTTGAAAAGATATACGAGCCACAGCGGTTCGAACCACACTGGGCGCAGTGGTGGATCGAATCGGGAATCTTTCACGCGGACGCCCGGCCTGGGCGCCATGTGTTTTCGCTCGTTATTCCGCCTCCCAATATCACGGGATCTTTGCATATGGGCCACATGCTGGAACATACGGAGATCGATGTAACCGTCCGCTGGCATCGCATGTGTGGCGACGATACACTTTGGCTTCCCGGCACGGACCACGCGGGGATCGCCACGCAGATGCTGGTGGACCGCCAGCTAAAGTCGGAGGGAACGGACCGCTTCCAGCTGGGACGTGAAGAGTTCGAGCGCCGCGTCTGGGCATGGAAAGAAAAATACGGTGACACCATCAAGCGCCAAATCATCCGAATGGGCGCGAGCTGCGATTGGAGCCGTGAACGTTTCACGCTTGATCCGGGCCTTTCCCGCGCGGTTCGCGAAGTGTTCGTGGGTCTCTATGAACGCGGACTGATTTATCGCGGCGAGTACATGGTGAACTGGTGCCCCAGCTGTATGACCGCCATCTCCGATTTGGAAGTTACCCACCTGGAGACCGAGGGGAGTCTTTGGCACATCCAGTATCCGGTAGCCGATATGCCCGGACGCTTCCTGACCGTCGCGACCACGCGGCCGGAAACCATGCTGGGCGATACCGCCGTCGCCGTCAATCCGCGCGATGCCCGCTATACCGATTTGCACGGCCGTTTTGTTGAGCTTCCGCTGTCCACGCGCCGCATTCCAATTATCCTGGACGAGCTTGCCGATCCGGAATTTGGCACGGGCGTCGTGAAGATAACTCCCGCGCACGATCCGAACGATTTCGAAGCCGGGAAACGCCACAATCTCCCGCGCATTAAGGTGATCAACGAGCGCGGCCTGATGACCGATGAAGCCGGTCCGTATGCCGGCCTGGATCGCTTTGAAGCACGAAAGCGCGTGGTGGCTGATCTT
>CAXSIG010000008.1:2588-7202 GCA_964237255.1 uncultured Bryobacteraceae bacterium | reverse complement strand
CATCCGGCGCGCTTGTAAAGACAGAGCCCCACACACTGAACATCGGACGCTGTGACCGCAGCAAAACTGTGGTGGAGCCATTAATCTCCACACAGTGGTTCGTGAAAATCAAACCTCTGGCCGACAAAGCAATCCGCGCCGTGGAGACCGGGCAGATTCGCATTCTTCCCGAAGCCTACAACAAGGTCTACAACGAGTGGATGTACAACATCCGGGACTGGTGCGTATCCCGCCAGCTGTGGTGGGGACACCGGATTCCCGCCTGGCACTGCGCGGATTGCGGTGAAGTAATTGTCGCGCGGGAAGCGCCGACCTCGTGCTTACGATGCGGGGGAAGCCGTCTGACACAAGATGCCGATGTTCTGGACACTTGGTTCAGCTCAGGCATTTGGCCTTTCTCCACTCTAGGCTGGCCGGACGATACGCTGGACCTGCGCACGTTCTATCCCACAACCCTCCTGATCACCGGCTTTGACATCCTCTTCTTCTCGGTGGCCCCCGTGATCATGCTAAGAAATGAGTTCATGGGCGCTGTGCCCTTCCGTCATGTCTACATCCATGGCTTGGTGCGCGATCAGGACAAGCAGAAGATGTCCAAGACCAAGGGCAATACCATTGATCCCCTGGTCACAACCGAGAAGTACGGAACCGATGCCACACGCATGGCGCTCTTAACCGCTGCTGCGCCGGGAAGCGATATTGCCTTTACGGAAGATCGCCTGGAAAGCGCTCGCGCGTTCGCTAATAAAATTTGGAACGCGGCGCGTTTCGTTTTCTTTCACATGGAGCGATCTCAAGTTCCCATGTGGAGCCCCTTTGATCCGGCCCGCTATGTGCCCGAAGGCACGCAGTTGGAGGACCGCTGGCTATTCAGCCGCCTGAATGCCGCGGCCGAGCAGATGAACCGCGCCATTGAACAGAATCGATACCACGAAGTTGCCCAAACCGTTTGGCATTACTTCTGGGGCGAGTTCTGCGATTGGTATCTGGAGTTGAAGAAACTCCGTTTTGAAGAAGGTTCAGGAATCAACTCAGACTGGCGCAATCTCCTCGCCGCTCTGGAGGCTTCGCTCCGATTGCTTCACCCGGTAATGCCCTTCATCACAGAAGAGCTATGGCAGCGTTTAGGGACAGGGGGAAAGTCCATCGCCCTGGCGGCGTACCCGCAGTATAACCACGCTCTCACGGACTTGGCCGCTGAGCATGAGATGCAGGTCCTGCAGGACATCGTCTCCCTAGCGCGCAATATTCGCGCTGAAATGAAGATCGATCCGAAGCTGGTCGTCGAAGGAACGCTTTACTCCACAGGAGTCGCGGCACGTCTGGGACAAGCCCATCGGGATGCCGTCCGAAAACTGGCCAATGTGGAATTATCGACTGATGAGGGGCACGCCCCCGCTGGACTGCCCGCCGTTCGCTCAACACCGGAGTTCGATCTTTCTCTTACCCTCCCGGCGTCCCAATTGGGACAGCAAGCCGCGCGCTTTGAGAAAGAAGCCGCTCAGCTGCGCAAAGCCATTGAGAACAGCGAGCGGCAGTTGGGCGATGATGCCTTCCGAGCCAAAGCCCCCGTGAAGGTAATCGACGCTATGCAAGGCAAGCTGGATGGCTACCGTGCGCAATTAAGCAAGCTGGAGGCGTCACTCGCGTTGCAATGACCGCTCTGTCGGAAATAGTCCGAATCGCTCTCGCGGAAGATGTTGGACCGGGCGACGTAACCACGTTGGCCTGTGTCCCCGAATCGCTCGGAGCCAAAGGCACGTTCCTGGCGCGCCAACCGCTGGTGCTCGCAGGGACTGAAGTCCTCTCGGAAGTTTATGCCCAATCCGGCGGCGTTCGTGAGCTTCGTTTTTTGAAAAAAAACGGTGACCGGCTATCTTCCGATGACGTGTTCGCTACAGTCGAAGGCTCCGCGCGCACGCTGCTTAGCGCCGAGCGTGTCGCATTGAATTTCGTCCAGCGGCTATCCGGCGTGGCGACGCTCGCCCGGCGATTTGCGGATGCTGTAGAAGGCACGGGCTGCCGCGTCCTCGATACCCGGAAAACTACTCCTGGTATGCGAATGCTGGAAAAAGCCGCTGCCCGCGTGGGCGGTGTAACCAACCATCGCATCGGCCTGTGGGATGCCATCTTGATTAAGAACAACCATATCGCGGCAGCCGGAGGGGTGGTTCAAGCTCTCAGCTCGGCCCGTGAAGCGTCGAATCTACCTATTGAAATCGAAGTCCGTACGGAAGCAGAACGTGACGACGCCCTTCGCCAGGGAGCCACCCATCTTCTTCTTGATAACCTTTCTCCCGAGGAAGCGCGGCTTTGGATTTCAGAAATAGCCGGTCGAGCTACCGTCGAGCTTTCCGGCAACATCAACTTGGCAACCGTGCGATCTTACGCCGAAACCGGCGCCGATTATGTCTCCGCCGGCGCTATCACCCATTCCGCCCCCGCCGTCGATATCAGCTTCCGGCTCACGCTTCAGTGAGCGCGGCGATCATCCGGCGCGGTGTAATTCCGTCAACCATGACGGAAGCCGCTGCTCTTGCCTTGGCCGGTTGCCCGCACGGAACTGCCGTGGTGGCGGAAGGGCAAACTGCCGGAATCGGGCGTCATGGCCATTCGTGGCATTCCGAACCAAGCGCGGGTTTATACGTTTCCGTAGTTCTCCGGCTTGAAATTCCAGCGGCGGAACTTCCCGTTCTCACCCTCGCGCTGGGGCTTGCGACAGCCGAAGCTCTTGCCCTGACGGCAGGGCTTGCATGCGATCTTCGCTGGCCCAATGATATTCTGTCGGGCGGAAGAAAATTAGCGGGTATTCTGGTGCAAATTGTAGACAACGCCGCGATTGCCGGCATAGGCGTGAACGTCAATCATCTTTCATTCCCTCCGGATCTGACCCAGGAAGCCACTTCCCTGCGAATCGCAACAGGCCGCCCCGTAGATCGAGAAGCGGTGTTGCAAGCACTGCTCCACTCTGTGGAGGGTTTGACGCATTTGTTTGTTACGGAGGGCAAACCCACCATCCTCAAGCTTTTCGCCGCTGCCTCCAGCTTTGCCACCGGCAAACAGGTTACGGTCGATTTGGGGAACCGTACAATCCAGGGCGTCACCGATGGCTTGACGGATGAGGGTTTCCTTCGTGTTTACCAACCGAACGGCGCGGTAGAAATCGTGGTCGCCGGTGGCGTGCGGCCCGCCTAAGATGCTCCTTGCTCTCGATGTGGGAAACACCAACGTTACGGTCGGAATCTTCGATGGGCAGCGCCTCGCCGACCATCGCCGGCTTCGCACCGTGCGTGAACAGACGTCGGATGAATGGGGCATTCTGCTCACTAACCTTTTCGCTCTGGGCAACGTCCCCATCGACCGTGTCGAGGGCGTGATTATCGCCAGCGTTGTCCCGCCTTTAAACGCATCGCTCGCGCACATGTCGGAGCGTTATTTCCGTCGCGCCGCCCAATTCGTTTCGCATCTTACCGATACCGGAATAACCGTCCGGATCGATCATCCGCAGGAAGTCGGCGCGGATCGGTTGGTCAACAGCGTTGCGGCATTCGCGCGTTTTGGAGGCCCTTGCGTGGTGGTGGATCTCGGAACCGCAATCACGTTCGATGCCGTGTCGGCAGCCGGGGAGTACCTGGGCGGCGTCATTGCCGCGGGTGTCGGCATATCCACTGAGGCCTTGTTTAACAAGACCGCTCGGCTCCCCTATGTCGATTTCGCGCAGCCGGCGAACGTCATCGGAAAGAACACCATCGCCAGCATGCAGTCCGGGCTGTATTACGGCGCGATTGGCGCGATCGACGGAATCATCGAGCGGTTGATTGCCGAGTTAGGCTCACAAACCAAAGTGATTACAACGGGCGGCCAGGCACAGTTGCTTGCCCGAAGTTCCCGTTATCTGAAAGATGTCGATGAAAACCTGACCCTGGATGGCCTCCGCCTGATTTGGGAACGCACTCGCACGCGGTCTTGATCAACTACTTCAATTACTTTACGGAAACGGAAGAGCACTTTCAGCGAGCTCGTGGGACCAGTCTGTTTCTGCTTTCGCCGCTTGATTGGGCGCTGGTGGAAAGCTGGAAAAACAGTGGGATTCCGCTGGAAGCCGTGGTGCGGGGTATCGATGTCGCATTCGAAAAATGGCGGGCCCGGCGTAATCGTGTCCAGCAGGTAAACTCGCTCGCCTTCTGCGCGCAGGCAGTCCTCCTGGAAGCGCAGCGTATGCCGGAGAGCGCGTCGGAAACGCAGAAAAAGCCGTCGCCATTTCCGGAAGACGCCCTGAAGAGTTATCTGCAAAGAAACAGCCTGATTCTACAAAGTCACGCTTCCGGCGACTACGTTCTTATCGCGGAAACGTTGGCGACGTTAGCTGCCGCCGACCACGCTGATTTAGAAGCCCTGGAACAGTCGCTTAGCGTGCTGGAAGCCAAGATGGTGGCCTCAGCCCGTGTAAAACAAACCGACGAAGAGGCCGTCGCAATGCGCCGAGATCTGGATCTACAGCTCCGGCCCTACCGTGGAAAAATGAGCGCCCCGCAATTAGACATGTTGGAGCGCCAATACCTGGAGCGCCAAATTTTGGAACGCAACGGGTTGCCCCGGTTGAGCCTCTTTTAC
>CAXSIG010000008.1:1538-2578 GCA_964237255.1 uncultured Bryobacteraceae bacterium | reverse complement strand
GGACATACCGGCCTGGAAGAAATTCATCACGCCGGTTGCGTTTGTGAACACGACAGTGACAATCAAAGGCAAGTTGGCCACCACGGTGGTGTTGCTGCGATAGATACTCGCGCTGTTGGAAGCCGGCGTCCTGATAAGTTCGCAGACCGTAAGGTCCCAGAACGGCAAATACCGGTCGTTCAGCGCCCGCTTGCGCCGCGGCGTGTCGAAGTACCTGACTGGCAAACCCCTGTTTCCGGTAGGCCGGGAGCGTCGATCCCCAAGCGCAGTAGGTGTATCCGAGAACCGGAAAGGTGACCGTAACGCAACCGGCTTCGCCTCTAACCACCCCACCCACCCTTGTACATCGCTTTGAAAGACTCTGCTTTCGAGTAGCGGTCGCACCCAATCCGCGGGCACGTTCCAGCCTTCTGCATTCGCGGAAGTAATAGCCGCCCAGTCCTGTTCGTCTTTCGCCAAACGAATCTGGAGCGGACCGTCTTCCGGATCGCGAAGCTTGTCCGCAGTAACCACGGGAGAATTCATGGCTAGCTGAAATCCCAGTTGGTCCAACAAATCTGAAACTTCTTCATGCCTTCCTGGCGCGACCCACCGGTCAGGAACAACCAAAAGCCACGGCCACCCTCGCGTTCGAAAATGCTCCAATGCGCGCGCCAGCCGAGGTCGAAGGCGGTCGCCGGATCGAACGGGTTGGGAAACAAAAACAAGATTCATTCCGGCCCATTGCCCCCCGCAAGACGCGGCGACAACGCCCCCGAAATCCACCACCTCACCGCCCGGAACGCACCGAGAATAGAACTTCTGCGATTCCAGGTAAACCGTACTCAAATCTGTCCAACCACCCTTATAGAAAGGGAGACAAAAATCTTCTTCCCATCGGGCAAGCTCGCTCTTATCTGCCGGTGTGGTTCGCGTAATTACATCACTGTACCCCGTCAGCTATACTGCGCCGTTACACTAGTAGGTAACCCTGCCGTGAAGTGGATCGCATTCTTCCTGTTTGGCGCAAGCTTGTTCGGGCAGAACTGCGTACCACCGCT
>CAXSIG010000008.1:0-1528 GCA_964237255.1 uncultured Bryobacteraceae bacterium | reverse complement strand
TAAACCCGAACGACACGCTTGCGGGTGAGATTACAGCGTCAAGTTGTCAATTAGCGGATAATTCTCGCGTTGCCGCATATTCGCTAATTGTTCCGGTGCGGGGCACAGTTCAGCTAACTCCCAAAGGCACCGGCTTTACACCGTCTGTTATCCTCCGCGATTTCAACGGCAAGAAGGTGGATTCAGGAGCCACGGTATCGCATTACCTCGAAGCGGGTTCCTACACCGCGTTGGTCAACACAGCTTTCACCGGCAAATTTGCGCTCGCCAGCGTTTTTACGCCGGAAGCTAACGTACTTTGTACGATATTCCCCCGTATCGGCGCCGGGCAAAATGCCACGGGATCTCTAAGCACCGCAAGCTGTAAACTGCCCGACGGTACCGCGTACGATGCACGCCAGATGACTGTTTACGGATCGGGCACGCTGACCGTTACTATGTCGTCCAGCATCGTGGATTCTTACCTCATCCTCCGAAGCGATGCCGGTTATCTGCTCGCGTCCGACGATAACAGTGGCGGAGGTAAGGACGCAACGTTTTCCCTTCCGGTAAGCGGACGCGAAACCTACACCTTGATAGCCGCTGCGGCTAACACGTCATCCAAACTCGGTGCGTATCAGATTGCAACATCTTTCACTCCCGCCGACGACGAAACCTGTCGTCCTCTTCGCGTCCTTTCCGATTCTATTCAGGTAAATGGCAGCGTTTCGACCGATAGCTGTAATTTTAATCTTCCAGAGCGACAGGATTCGTCGCTCTTTAACGTTTATGGCATCCACCTGACGACGGACGGTGTGGTCCAATTATCCGTCCCCAATTCGACATTTGCGCCGCTTTTGCTCTTGCTGGATCGAAACGGTAATTACATCGTGGAGGATTCCGAGAGCGGTGGGCCGTATACGCCCTATATACGCCAACTTCTTCCCGCGGGCGATTACTCAGTGGTGTTGTTCAATGAAGATTCGTTCGAGGGTGAGTACGGCCTTCAATACACGTTTACTCCGGGCCCGGTCGCCCCGTGCGCGGCGCAACAGACCATTTCCGACCAGCCTGTTTCGGGAACGTTAAATGGAGACACTAGTTGCCGGATGTCGGAGTTGCTGACCGACATCTACCCGTTGGTATTGCCGTCCTCTGGCAGCATCGGCCTCGACCTTTCCTCCTCAGACTTTTCTACTTTTTTGGAACTCCACGATTCTAAAAACAACTTGTTGAGTCTCGGGGATGAGAGCGCACAGGGGTCCAGCGCGCATATCCAAGCCACTTTGGCGGCCGGATCGTATTACGTTCTAACCGCTAGTTCTGACCTGCCGGGGACCTACAACTTCGCGGCCCAGGTCACCCCCAAATCCATTCCGGCTTGTTCCAAAATACAAACGCTTGCGGTGAATACGGGCTATGTCGGAACGCTCGCTACCGCTGCCTGCACCGGCACCATCGGTGAACCCGTGGACTACTATCGGTTCACCACAACCGCGGACGGGACCCTGGCCCTAGTAATGACGTCCTACGACATGGACAGCAATGT
>CAXSIG010000007.1:23454-25373 GCA_964237255.1 uncultured Bryobacteraceae bacterium | reverse complement strand
GTTTTTCAATATCTGAAGGACCACGTTGGTGCCGCGATCAATTGGAAACCGATCACTGCCGATGTGCAGCACGCAGCCATCTATACCGCTCCGTACATCGCGCACGTCCCGCTTGAAACACGCTCCGCCGTTGCTCAATGGGAGAACGGAAAGCTCACTGTTTGGACCGGTACGCAAGTCCCCTTCGGCGTCCGCGGCGAACTCGCCGAAGCCTTCGGAATCGAGGAAGACAAAGTCCGAGTTCTGGTGCCCTCCACCGGTTCCGGATACGGAGGCAAGCACACCGGCGAATGCGCAGTAGAAGCTGCGCGGTTGGCTAAAGCGGCAGGCAAACCCGTCAAGCTTCAATGGACGCGCGAAGACGAATTCACCTGGGACTACTTCCGTCCTGCCGCCGTTATTGAAGTCCGTAGTGGCGCGCGCAAAGACGGAACCATCACGGATTGGCAACTCCACAACATCAACTCCGGCGGCGCTGCCCTGCGCAGTCCGTACAACATTCCGAACCAGATTGCCGAGTTCCACCAATCCGAATCGCCTCTTCGACAAGGTTCCTATCGTGGCTTAGCCGCGACCGCGAACCACTTCGCACGGGAATCGCAGATGGACGAACTCGCTCACGCGGTGGGTATGGAACCCGCGGCTTTCCGCATGAAAAACGCGAGCGATCCCCGGCTACGCGCCGTGATGGAAGCCGCAACCGAACGTTTCCGATGGGGACGGGCGAAGTCGCGTGCCGGACAAGGCTTCGGCATGATGGCAGGCTTCGATAAAGGCGGCTATGTTTCCGCGTGCGTTGAAATCACGGTCACAGGAAAACAGATTAAGATCGATCGCATTGTGCAGTCGTTTGAATGCGGTGCGATTGTGAATCCTGACCAGCTGCGCAATCAGGTCGCGGGCGGTACGATGATGGGCGTTGGAGGCACTTTATTCGAAGCCATCGACTTCGAAAATGGGCGGGTTGTGAACCCACGGCTCTCGAGGTATCGCGTTCCCCGTATGAATGACGCGCCGGAGATTGAAGTTGTACTCATCGACCGAAAAGACATCCCATCCGCGGGAGCCGGAGAAACGCCGATTGTGGCGGTCGCCCCGGCAGTTGCGAATGCGGTGTTCGATGCAACGAAACAGCGGCTCTACTCGCTGCCGCTGAAGCTCGCCTAAACTTCCAGCTTCCAAGGCGCGCGATACTTCGCTTTCAGATACGGCTTAGCGGCGTCCTGCTTCACGGTCCAATTCTTCTCGTCCCAATCGAGATGCAAACCGGTACGAAGTGAAATGTTGCCCAGCAGACAAACCGCCGACGATCGAACGCAAGTCTCAATCTCGCTGGTCGGCTTCTCGCGGCTCTTAACGCATGCGATCCAGTTTTTCCAGTGTGGAACGTTCATCTGCGCCATGTCTTTATCGTTCTCGAAAGTCTGGGCTTCCACCTTGGAGCCCTTATTCGGAATCAACCAGCAGCCGCTGCGATTGACAATCAACGTCGCCTCAGTACCGTTGATAATTGTCCCGTTCGTTTGATTCATCGCGAACAACGGCATCGGGCTAGCGGTGCGGCTCTCGTAGCTGGTTAGGTACTTCGGATAGTGGAACGTAGCCAGCATCGTGTCGGGCGTTTGAACGTTATCGGTCACGTAATACTTGTCCCCTAACGCGACAATAGCCGTCGGCATCGTTTCGTCGAAGCATTGGTGCAGCGGATCGATCAAGTGGACGCCCCAATCGGTCATCGCGCCGCCCGCGTAATCCCAGAAGTAGCGGAATGTGGGGAATGTCGCAGCCTTCACTCCCCAACGGTTCGCGTTGAACGGAACTTTGGGCGCAGGGCCAAGCCACATGTCCCAATCGAGACCCGCCGGAATCTCTTCGCCATCCGCCGGAGTGCCATAGCCTTCCTTCTTCGTCATGCCGCT
>CAXSIG010000007.1:12543-23444 GCA_964237255.1 uncultured Bryobacteraceae bacterium | reverse complement strand
GCGTGGACAATCTCGGACGCTTTTTGAAAGTAACCGCCGGACCGCTGCATCGTGCCGGCCTGAACAATACGCTTATACTTGCGCGCAGCTTGCACCATCTTCGGTCCTTCATCGATATAAGTACACGATGGCTTCTCGACGTAAACGTCCTTGCCGGCCTTGCACGCCTCTACAGTCATGTAAGCGTGCCAATGATCGGGAGTCGAGATACAAACCGCGTCCAGCGACTTATCGGCGATGATGTCGCGAAAGTCCTTGACCAGTTTCGGTTCTGCCCCGCCGCGACGAGCCGCGGCTTGCGCTCGCTCCAGATGCGGCTGATAAATATCGCACAACGCGGCAACCTGCATGTCCGGCACTTTTAACCCATACCCGACATTGCCCGATCCCATCGCGCCCAGTCCGATGTATCCAACAGCAACCCGGTCGTTTGCGCCTTTCACGCGCCCGGTAAACAGAGAAGTTGTAAACGCTGCCGCTGCGGTGGAAAGAACCACGGCGTCCAATCGACTTGGGGGAATCCATGCCTAAGAGTGTATGACAGATTCGAGGCTAGTTCGCCGACCGCGCAACGCGAAACCCGATCATGCGATGCGATTGCAAGCTGGGCCAAGCCGCGGTACGAGCATAGCTCCGCAACTCAAACGCTTCCTCGAAGAACGTACCCCCGCGCATCACGCGATACGCCCCCGTCTCGGGCCCCTTCGGATTCTTCTTCGGCGAGATAGAGTAGTAATCGCGGCTGTACCAGTCCTGGCACCACTCCATAACGTTGCCCGCCATATCCATCACGCCGTACGGGGACGCGCCGCTATGAGTCTGCACATCGCCATGCTTTGACCCGTCGTAATAACCGACCTGCTCACCGGTATCGAACGGTCGCGACCCCACTAAATTCGCGTAAGACTTATCGATGTTATTACCCCACGGGTAACGCCGCTGATCCGCACCGCGCGCGGCCTTTTCCCACTCCGCTTCGGTAGGCAGACGATACGTTTTGCCCGTCTTCGCGCTGAGCCAATTACAATAAGCGACGGCGCCGTCCCAGTTGACCCCAAGCACCGGATAATTGTCGGAGTCTTCCGTCCCGCCACCATGGTTCTGCTTTTGCGTCCAATACGGAATCTGATCCTTCGGAAGCGGCCGTCCTTCCGGCCAATATTTCGGATCGTCATACCCGGGATCGTCGCGAAACTTGCGCCACTGCGCGTTCGTTACCTCATACTTGCCGATATAGAACGCATCCAGATCCACGGTGTGAACTGGCCGCTCCCGCGCTTCGCCGTCACCGAAGTTATCTCCCATCTTGAACGGTCCGGCACCGACCAAAACCAGATCGACGTAACCGTCGTTCACGGTAGGCGCGAGTGCGGCCGCAAACAACAGCAGCGCAAGCGAATTCACTAAGCGGCTCCGCCCGGTAGAAATCCGTCGAGTCGCAGGAAGTGCTCCAGGCGTCCCATCCAGTCGGTAAAGTTAGGGCTTCCGAATCCGGTTCCAAATCCATGCCGGCCTTTCTGGTAAACATGAATTTCCGCCACCGCGCCGGCCTTCACCAAGTCCGCAAACAACATCGCGTTTCCAATCGCCGGACCCTTATCGAACTCCGCCGAAATCAAGAACGTCGGAGGGAAATCCTTCAACTGTTCCCCAGGACCGGGACGCCCAGCCGAGTACACCAATCCCAAATAGTCAGGTCGATCTTCACCAGGGGTCGAAGCCGTCGCGGATCCCAAAGCGCGAGCCAATGCCGACCCCGCCGAAAAACCGATAAACCCGAATTTTTTCGTATCGAGGCCCAACTCCTGGGCATGCTGCCGAGCGACAACCATCGCGCGTTTTGCATCCAGCAGCCGCGCGTCTTCTCCATAACGTGGTGAAAGTCGATATGTCAGAACGAAAGCCGTAACGCCCCAGTCGTTATAACGCTCCGCGACTTCCATGCCTTCGGCGCCGTACATGAGCATGATGTTCGATCCGCCCGGAGCGACGACCACGCCGCCGCCGTTGCGCTTGCCGGCAGGCGGTTGAAACACGGTAAGAAACGGCTTATCCAATGGGCCGTCGCCTTTCGCGAGTGGGACTTGGCCCGCGTCCCAAAGCGGAATGTTGTAAGAGGCGGCCGAAGTCTTGGGCGCGTTGGTAGAACCACCGCCCATCGCCGCCGAAACGGTCAACGCCATCGTCATTGCAAAACGAATCACCATGATTAAGCTCTCCTACTTTCGACTTATCCAGGTTATTCCAAAATCGAGACAAGCGGAAGTGAAATGAAATGCCCCAGTAGTCTTTGGGTCCCGCGCAAGCCGGCCTGGCAAGATCAATTCACCGGGATTTCGATTTCGGTAAAGCTGCTTGGGCCCGCCGCGTCGACCGCGTCAACAACCAGCTGAACAAAAGGTTGTAACCGCGGCCACTGTTGCTGGCCGAGAACTACTATCGCGATGATGCGTTCGGTTAAGTTTTGTTGATACGCGATGTTCTTGTCTGTCGTCACGAATACGTCGAAGCCAGCTCGTTCCGCCGCTGCGATCAGGTCGCCATTTTTCAGCTTGTTCCATCCTTGCTGAAAAGCCGTCCTGACAATGTGTCCTTTCACGTAGGGACGGATCGGCAGCGGTGTAGCCTGATCGAAAAGGACTAACATCTATAGTCTTGGAGATGGCGATTTTTCATGACTCCGGGCGGCAAATGCAATTACAGCTTTGATGTGGTCTCGGTTCAGTCCATCGAACCACTCCATCAGATCGTTGATGTTCGCCCCTGCTTCGATGTTCTCGAAAATGGCCGAAACGGGCATGCGCGTATCTTTGAGAACCCATGCGCCACCAACCTTACCGGGTACACTTTCCACGGCAGGGCACTGTGACCAATCGAGACTGCTCGCCATGATCTACCCTCCTTGACGCTAGATCTCTTTCAATTTACCCGTACTATCGCCAAGCTTGTCCGCCGAAATTCCCATGCCGCCCAGCAGTGAGACATAGAGATTCGTCATCGGCGTACCCTTCTTGTATACAACGTGCCGGCCCGGATTCAACGTTCCGCGTCCACGTCCCGCCAGCAACACGGGCAAGTCATGATGGGAGTGGCTGTTTCCATCGCTAATCGCCCCGCCATACACCAACATCGAATGGTCCAGCAGCGATCCATCGCCATCCTTGATCGACTTCATCTTCTCCAGGTAATACGCAAACAGAGTCGTATGAAATGTGTTGATTTTCGCCAGCTTTTCCAAGTTCTCCGGCAGATTCCGATGATGTGAAAGCGGATGATGCGGATCGCTGACGCCAACTTCCGGATACGTCCGCACACTTGCCTCACGTCCAAAAATCAGCGTCGACACACGAGTCAAATCCGCCTGAAACGCGAGGATTTGTAAGTCATACATCAACTTCACGTACCCCGTGAACGCCGCCGGCACTCCCGCAGGTTTTTCGATATCGGGCCGGAATGTCCGCTTGTCCTTCTCCGACATCTGAATGCGCTGCTCAAGTTCCCGAACACCCGTCAGGTACTCATCCATCTTGTGACGATCCGACGGACCCAAGTCTCGCTGCAGTTTCGCGGTCCGCTGATTCACCAGATCCAGGATGCTGCTCCGCTGTTGCCGCCGTTGGGCGCGCTGAGCGGGTGTTGCGCTGAAGTCCTCATCCCCGAAGAGCCGCTCGAAAGCGATTCGAGGATTCGTTTCCGGCGGCATCGGCGTTTGTGGACCACGCCAGGAGACGCTGTTCGTATACGCGCAACTGTAACCGGAATCGCAAGAGCCAACGGTTCGCGAATCCTCGCAGCCAAGCTCAAGCGACGAAAGACGCGTAACCTTACTGAACTGCTGCGCGGCAATCTGATCCACCGAAATCCCGGACTGAATATCTGCGCCCGCGGTCTTCTTCGGATGAACGCCAGTTAGAAAACACGCACCCGCGCGCGCATGATCGCCGCCGCCATCGCCCAACGAATCGGCGTTCGCGTGATCGAGTCCGGTCAGTACGGAGAAGTCACCACGAAACTTCTCGAGCGGCTGCAGGATCCGCGTCATCTTCCAATCCGCGCCTGCGTCGGTCGGCTTCCAGTACTTCACGTTGACGCCGTTCGGGATATAGGTGAACGCCAACCGGGTAGGCGCTGTCGTCGAGGCAAGGGTCTCGGCGTTCGCTAACGCGGGACGCATCGCATCCAACATCGGCAAAGCCAAAGCAACGCCAACTCCTCGCAAGAACGTTCTTCGATGAAGATGCTTTCCTGTAACGATCATGTCTTTTCCTAACTTGACGTTCGTTCCCCCCGCTCCATCTGGAACGGCAGGCTGTTTACAATCTCAAGAACCAAACTGGTGAACCGGTAATCCTGCTCGCCCAACCGCGTCGCAATTCCGCGCACCGTGCGTTTATCGAATCGCTGCAATCCGCGCCCCAAAGCATAGGTCAACATCTTATCGGTCACGCACTCGGCAAATGCCTGCTTATCGGCACGAAGCAAGCCGGTCAGTTCCGCAGCGCCTTGAAACTTCCGTCCATCGGGAAGCGCGCCCGACGCGTCGATCGGGAAGTTCCCGTCCTTGGTTCGCCACTGGCCCACCGCATTGAAATTTTCAAACGCGAACCCAAGCGGGTCCATCTTTGAATGGCAGGACGAACACACCGGGTTGTTTTGATGCTCCACCATTTGCGCACGCATCGAACCGGACGCGCCGATCTTCGATTCATCAAGGGCGGGAACGTTCGGCGGCGGCGGAGGAATCGGCGAATTCAAGAAGTTCTCCAAAATCCACTTGCCGCGCAAAACCGGTGAGGTTCGAGTTGCATAAGAGGACACTGTCAGCACGCTACCGTGCGTCAGGACTCCGCTTCGGACGGTTCCCGTCAGGTCCACGCGCCGAAACTCCGGACCGGTCACACCGGAAATCCCATAAAAACGAGCCAGCTTTTCGTTCAAAAAGGTGTGCTTTGCGTCCAGCAGCGTCAGGATGCTCGCATCGTGCCGTGCTAAATCTTGGAAGAAAAGTTCTGTTTCCTGCCGCATCGACATCCGCAGATAGTCGTCAAACTCGGGGAATTTCTCGCGGTCCGGCGCTACGCTTTCGAGCCGCCTCAGTTCTAACCACTGGCCGGCGAAATTTTCGACCAGAGCATGTGCCTTCGGGTCCGCCAGCATGCGGGTGACTTGAGTTTTGAGAACATCGGGGTTGCGGAGAGTTCCGGCACCCGCAGCCTTCATCAGCGACTCATCCGGCATGCTGGACCACAGAAAGTAGGAGAGCCGGGAAGCCAGAGCGTACTGTCCAACGGGCTTCGTTTCACCGCTTTTTTCCGATGGCTCGATGCGGAAGAGAAAGTCCGAGGAAATCAGAATCGCTTCCATTCCCGCGGCAAGGCCTTCGTCGAACGAAGAAGTATTCGCAGTAGTCTTGGCCGCCAGATCCAGAAACGGCTTAAGTTCCGGCGTGCTTACGGGACGCCGGAAAGACTGTCGCGCAAACGCGGACAAGACGGTTGCTCGGCACTGTGCCGTGTGCGCGCTGCAGGGTAATAGCCGTTTACGGCTTTCGGAAAGCTGAACGGAATCGTCTTGTCCATATGGGCCGATGGCTTCGATGAAGTGCACCCAAACACGATTAGCAGGCACTTGATTCTTGGCAAATCGCGCTTCGATTTTTGCACGAGCCGCCGCAATCTCTTCCGGCGTCGCTGTCACGGGAAGTTTGAGAAACTTGCTGAAATCAGGCGGCGGAGGTTGCGGCCGCTTCGATGGATTGGGACCGCCATAACTGGCCGGCAATCCTTCGAAGATGTGGAGCAACGAAGCCGACACCCAATGTTCTCCAGCGGGCAATTGCATCCGAATTTCCGCCTGCGCTCCGAACAAATCGATACTTTGGCCGTCGCTCGGCGCATCGATCGAAAGTGTCTTGATGAGCTTGCCGTCCACCCAGATGCCGATGAAAACGGGCTCCGATGCGGCGGGGCGTCGTCCTTCCAGCGCGGCGCGGACCAAATACTCGCCCGAGGCAGGAAAGCGAAGAGTGCCGTGGATGGCGCTAGGCGTCGAAAGCCCTGTTTCATCGTAGGGCAGCACAGGCTTTGGTATGAGCGGAAAATCGATATTCGGAGGCTGATTTCGTAGAACAGTCGGTTTCAACTTTTCGGCGCCGAAAAGAGATGTCCTCACCACGAACTCGGCGGCTTTCAGATATTTCTCCAACAGAACCGGAGAAAGCGAAAGCACATCGCCAATATTGTCGAAACCATAACCGGAATCGTCTTGAGGAAACACGTCGGCGGGCCGTAGATCCAATCCCGTGAGATCGCGAACGGTGTTGTTGTACTCCGTCCGATTCAACCGACGCGCGGTGACATGGCCTGGGTCGGGTTGGGTCTGCTGCTCCGCCTGATGAACTTGTTCCTCGATCGAGCGCACTACATCGTCCACATCGGACTGCGCCGGATGGGGAAATCCCTTCGGTGGCATTGTCCCGTTTTTCAGCCGTTCCGCGATGCGCTCCCAAAGCTCGGGATCCGCAGTTACAGACGGGGGAGACTGTAGACTCAGATCGGCCGTTTTCAGCTTGTCGTTATGACAGGCGGAACAATTCTTACTCAAAAATTGAGACGAGGAAGAGCCTGTTGCGGCAAGTGCAACCGGACCAAAAGCTATCGTCGCAGCAAGGACGAATCGAAGCATGTGGGGGTTTTTATAGTGTACTAAATTGACAGGTCGAGCTCAATCACCTAATCTCGATAGAGATATGGATTTACGAATAGCAGCGGCCATCCTGTTTCCGCTAATGGCAGGCGCGCTTGCAACCGAATCACCCGCATCGGGGAGGTGGGATGCAGCCGTCGAGGTTAGCGGAATGACGGTGCCGTTTTCGATCGAGTTTGCTGGTACGTCAAGTAGTCCGAAGGGCTGGTTTTTCAACGGCGACGAGCACATTGTGTCCTCAAGTGGTCGCTGGGATGGAACTCAATTAACGCTGAACTTCGCACAATATGCTTCGGTCCTAAAGGCGAACTTGGCAAACGGCACGATGAAGGGGACATACGACCGAGGAGTCTGTGGCATCTACCCGTTTACCGCAAACCCCGCCAAACCCACGCTTTCAAATACAAAAGTACCGAACATCGCCGGAACATGGGATTTTGCAATTAAGAGCACTCGCGGCGAACCAGCATGGCGATTCGTTGTCCGCCAGCGCGGGAACGAAGTAACCGGAGCAGTTCTCCGTGTTGATGGCGACACCGGCACCTTGACGGGACACTACGAAAACGGCTTCTTTCGATTAAGCCACTTCTCCGGCGCTCGTCCGTATCTGGTAGATGTCAGACCCGAACCGGATGGCTCGCTTTCGCTAACGGTCAACGCCAAAGAGACCTACAAAGCAATCCGCCTGGAGCAAGCGCGCGCAGCCAATGTCCCCGAACCCGCCGATACGTTCCGTTACACCTCATTCCACGACACATCGGCGCCGTTCCTATTCTCCTTCCCGGATCTCACCGGCAAAACGGTATCGAATACCGATCCGGGCTTCCAAGGCAAGGTGGTCGTACTAGCGATTGGTGGAAGCTGGTGCCCAAACTGTCACGACGAAGCCCCGCTTCTCGAAAGCCTCTACCGGAAATACCGCACTCGCGGATTGGAAGTAGTTGCGCTGTCTTTCGAGGAAGGCGAGCAGCTAAAAAATCCGACGCGTCTACGCGAGTTTATCCGGCACTTCGGAATCGACTATACGGTTTTGCTGGTCGGCGAGCCGGAACAACTGGAATCCAAACTGCCGCTTGCCACCAATTTGAATTCATTCCCGACGACGATCTTTTTGGGAAGAGACGGTCGCGTTGCTGGGGTCCATACCGGCTTTGCTAGCCGCGCTACCGGTCGTTTTTACGACGAACAGGCAAAGGAGATGGAGACTCTGATTGAACAGCTTCTTGCCAAGAATGGCGCGGTAAGTGCCGTGAGCAAGCGAGAGGAATAACGGTCCATGTCCAAAACGGTTGTCGGGGTTTTTGCGAACTACGGAGAAGCCAAAGAAGTGGCTCGGGAATTGGAGCTGCAAGGCTATTCGCATTCGAACGTAAGCGTAGTGGCGAACAATCACCCTGAATATTCCACCCACGCGACTGGCGACGGAAGCGAAGCCGCGAAGGACGCGAGTGTTGGCGCGGCGCTAGGTGGTGTAACAGGATTGGCGTTAGGGCTGGTCGCGTTGGCCGTTCCGGGTATCGGACCAGTCATTGCGCTTGGACCGCTGGCGGCGGCACTGACAGGAGCAGGTTTAGGCGCTGTAGCAGGAGGCCTTATTGGAGCGATGACCGCTCTGGGGGTTCCCGAAGAAGATGCGGAACTCTACGCGTCGCACATCAAGGAAGGCAAATCTTTAGTTGCCGTTCAAACCGACGATGCCAAAGTGGATAGCACTGTTTCGTTGCTCGAAAGCCTGGGCGCTGACAGAGTCGCGCAGAACATAAAAGTTTACGCGCACCCGGTCAGCTAAGGCTTGGACGAATGGGCGATATCCGGCTTGCCGTCGCAGGGCTTCGCCACCTCAGCGGATAGGTGGGTTTTTAACATCTCGAACGCGCTTTGCGGTGAGCCGGCGAACTGGAACAAGTCCATGTCGCTCGCCGAAATGGTCCCGTACTTCACGAGCGCCTCAAAATTCACCACCTCCTTCCAGAACTCTTCGCCGTAAAGAATGATCTGCACCTTTGCCTGTAGCTTCTGAGTTTGTGCAAGCGTGAGCATCTCAAACAATTCGTCCATGGTGCCGAAGCCACCGGGAAATACCACCAGAGCTTTCGCCAAATAAGCGAACCAGAACTTCCGCATGAAGAAGTAGTGGAATTCAAAACTTAAGTCGGACGAGATATACGGATTAGGAAACTGCTCGAACGGTAGCCCAATGTTTAAGCCGAGCGTGACACCTTGAGTATCCGAAGCACCGCGATTGGCAGCCTCCATAATCCCAGGGCCGCCTCCGGTACAGACCACGAAACGATGCGACGCGCCCGATTGCGATTCCGCCCATTCGGTTACCAGCTTCGCCAGCTCCCGCGCTTCCCGGTAATAGCGCCCTAACACGCCGTCTTCCTGGATCCGGGCCGAGCCGAAGAACACCACTGTGTCCTGAACCTTCATCCGTTCCAAATGAGAGAGAGGCTCCAGGTACTCGGAAAGAATCCGAAGTGGCCGGCCTTCCGAGCTGTCGAGGAATTCTTCGTTTCGATATGCCAACGGGATTCGCATCATTTCGTGTCCCACTTGTCGACTCTCCTGGTCAGGTCTCGCACAGAGCGCAGCAACTCCGGAAGCTTCTGAAACGCGGTGATCGCGCGTAGCCATTCACCCGCGCCAAACGCAGGCGATCCCGACATCTTTGCTCCTGCCGGAACATCCCCGCCAATGCCGCTTTGCGCGTAAATAATCGCGCCCTTGTGAATAGTCAAGTGCCCGGAGATGCCGACCTGCCCCGCAAGTAAGACATCGCTCTCCAGAATGGAACTGCCGGCCAGTCCGGTCTGCGCACAAATAATGTTGTCCTCACCGACAACGCAGGCATGGCCGATCTGTACCAGGCTATCGATCTTTGCCCCACGTTTGATGCGCGTTTCGCCGACCGTCGCACGGTCTACCGAAGTCAGGCTCTGTATCTCGGCATCGTCCTCCACCACGGTCACACCGGATTGAACTATTTTTTCGTGCGAGCCGTCGCTCCGCCGCGCGAATCCGAATCCGTCACCGCCCACCACCACGCCATTCTGCAATGTCACCCGATTTCCAATGCGACAAAACTCCCGCACGGTGGCGTGGGAATGCGCGGTAAGATCATCTCCAATCTCCGCGCCTTGGTAGATCACAACATGCGGATGAAGCACGGCGCCGCTGCCGATTTTGACATTTTCACCAATCGCGCAGAAAGCTCCAATCGATGCGCCATCGCCGATCACGGCGCTCGCAGCGATCGCTGCGCTGGGATGAATCCCAACAGGGGGCTTAGGCGGTTCGTAAAACAGGCGAAGGGATCGCGCGAAGTCCAGATAAGGGTTGGTCGAGAGAAGCGTGGCAAGACGCTCAACCGGCTTGGACGCGATGATGGCACTCGCGCGCGTCGACTGCACAAGCGAGCCGTATTTCGGATTCGATAAAAAGGTGAGGTGTCCGGCTTGCGCCGCTTCTAGGCCAGCGACGCCAGTGATGGCCGTATCGGGGTCTCCTGCAACGGAACAAGACAGCTTAGCGGCGATCTCGCCAAGAGTGAATGCCAATCGATCAGGTTACTATGCGTGGTTCTGTTCTACCGCACTCACACTCCACACTGGTGCGTAAACCGGGGGCGGAAGCATCCAGGACATGGAGCCCGGAATGGGCCTCGCACTCTTCGGCAACAACCCGAAAACGGCTGTTGACCAGTTGCTCGAAACTCGGCACTTGAAATCGCTCCCACAGCCAGTTCCGATCTAGTAAAGCCATTGGTTCGCGGGATAGTACGACGACAGTTCTTAGTGCATCGAAGACCGGCTTTATGACGCGAAGATCGACAATTTCGCCCACCAAGATTACGGGCCGGAATGCGGAAAGAGCTGTCGACTCCAAGACGGAAAATGTTCGAACCTGATGGCCGGAGAAGCGATAACGGAGCACGGCGGTTCGCGCCGGGTAGGAAAGGGGATTACGAAATTTGGGCGTGCGCAACAGACTGAAAAACGATCTGCGCAGAGTATCCGCAGTGGAGGCACGCGGCGCGCGCCCCCTGACTAGAAGAGGGATTGTCATAGAAACGATTCCTGCGGCTTTGATTCAGATGTGTCGGATAATACAGAAACCTCTCAGGCTTTCTACAGGTCAGAGAGCATCTTTTCGGCTTCCGAGACTTGAGCGGTTAAATTTTTCAACACTCGTAC
>CAXSIG010000007.1:9353-12533 GCA_964237255.1 uncultured Bryobacteraceae bacterium | reverse complement strand
GCCCCAGGCGGTCTCCTTCGACAGCCTCACGAATTCCGGGCAGTGTCTTCGCACCGTATCCCGTGTAGGTTCCAGGTGCGTAAATCCGATGTTTAAACCAGTCTCGCCCCGGCAGACCATTGGCCAGTGTGAGAGCGCGCTCCGTGCGGAAAAGAATCTGATTGACCGCAGCTAGCTTCGTGGCGGACACGGAACCGCTTTTCAGAAGTGCCTTGTTGTAAGCGGTTTCGAACGAAACGGATTCCCTTCGAAGACGGTCGACTTCGGCCCGCACATCGCTTAGATTCGGTTGGCCTTTTTGCTTCTCCAACTTTTCAATTTCGTCCACATAGCCATTTACGTTGGTCGCGAACCTTCCAAACTCGAAGGGAAGTAAGGGAGAGTCTGCCAGTCGCATCAGCATGGTCCCAGTCACTTGGGAAAGCGATCGCCCATACAGAAACCCGGGATCGGAAAAATGGCTGAACCAGTAAAACGAATCGTAGCTGGAATGGTAAACGCCCCCGCCCCCTTCTCCGCTGAAACCGAGATTGATGCTGGCGATACCCGCATGTTGCAGAAACGAAGTGTAGTCCGAACCGGATCCAAGCGGCGTGATGTGAAATCTGCCGTCATCGGGCGGCGCTCCTTCGGCGCGGGCCGCACGCGGCCGAGGAGTGTCGTTCAACGCTTTTCCGCTAACTGGATCTTTGACGTCGCGTGCCACTTCGCTGACAAACTCTTCGAGCGTATGGGAACCGCCCACGGCTAGTCTCCCCTTACCGTTACTATCCGAATTGAGATAAACAACCAGCTTCTGATTTAACTCATCCGCGTGTTTCTCTACCCATTCCGTGGATCCCATCAGTCCAAACTCTTCGCCGTCCCACAGAGCCAGCAGAATGGTTCGCTTCGGTTTCCATCCCTGCTTTAATAATTCGGACAGCGAACGCGCAGTTTCCAGTAGAGGGGCTGCACCGCTCAGCGGGTCGCTCGCACCATGTACCCACGCGTCGTGATGATTACCGTAGAGGACCCATTGGTCCGGGTATTCGCTGCCCGGAATCCGAACGATCACGTCATGCAGCGGATGAATCGAGTTATCCATCTCGACCTTGAGCCGCGCCTTGGCCGGCCCCGGCCCAATGTGATAAGTCAGCGGCAAAGCGCCGCGCCAGGCATCCGGCGCAATCGGCCCTTGCAGATTCTGGAGGAAAGGCGTCGCATCGGCGTATGAGATTGGCAACACCGGAATTTTCATCAACGTTTTGGCTTCGCTGATCGGAAGCCGCTTCACGCCTTTCTCGGAGGCAAAGCCGGGCGATAACGGAACGCCCGGATAGATCGCCATGTCCAACACGCTTCCACGCTGCACGCCATCCGGTGGACGATACGGCCCTTTCGGATAAACGTCGCCTTGATAAAAGCCGTCGTCGCGCGGATCGGAATAAATGAGGCAACCCACCGCCCCGTGTTCCTGTGCGACCTTCGGCTTGACTCCGCGCCAACTACCGCCATAGCGCGCCAGCACGATCTTGCCTTTCACATCGACGCCCATGGTTTTGAGCACATCGTAATCGGCTGGCACGCCATAATTCACATACACCACAGGCGCGGTCACATCTCCTGATCCCGAATAGGCGTTATAAGTGGGAACCTGATTCGCGTTGGTGGAACTCTTGTCTTCGCTTACCACCGGCTCTTGGAGCTTCGCCCGAAACGGCTTAGGACCGACCAATTCCAACCGGCGGGACGTCGGCGTGGGGAGCAGGGCCTCGAATTCTTCGATTCGCGCATCGAGACCCCATTCATGAAGCAAGCCGAGCGCATACTCCGCGACTGCCGTCGATTGCGGCGTGCCAGCCAGATGCGGCTCGCGCGACATACGTTCGATGTAACGCCCAACACGCGCCGCATCCGGAATGGCGCGCATTTTGTCTTCCCACTGTCGCTCGGCGGTAGCTGCATCTGAGGAAAAGCCACGAATCGGAGCGGAGCTATCGGCTGCAGCCAGCAGCGCGGGAAACAGCGATAACGCGATAACACCCTTCATGAAGCCCCCTAATGGTCGCGGTCCGTCACCAAATCGGTCACGGCATATAAAGCATTTTGGTATGGAGAATCGGGAAAGCTGGATATCAGTTGTTGCGCTTTGGCTGTGAACTGGCGGGCCCGTTCCTGAACCCGTTCACCCGCGCCATATTTTTCAACGAGCTTCCGAATCTCAGAGAAGGAAACGGAATCATATGTCCGGTCTCGCAACACCGTCTCTACCCAGCTCCGTTCCTGGGACGTCGCGCATTCCAAGACATACACCATCGGAAGGGTGATCTTTCCCTCGCGAAGATCGCCGCCGACCGGCTTGCCTAAAATTCGCTCACGCGATGTAAAGTCGAACAGGTCGTCGATCAGTTGAAATGCCATGCCCAGGTTCCAGGCATACTCGCCGAGGCGCTCTTCCACTTCGCTTGTGGAGTTCGCGGCAACCGCGCCCAACTTCGCGCACGCGCTGAACAGGCCGGCGGTTTTTCGATCCACCAGTTCCATACAATCCGCTTCGGTAATGCCGATTTTCCCGATTCGCTCCAGTTGAATCAACTCGCCTTCCACCATCAACTGCGTAAGGCCGATCAGCAAATCCAAGAGGTGAAAATTGCGTTCTCTTAACGCGATCTGGAACGCTTGCATATACATCCAATCGCCGGCTAGAACGCATGTGTGGTTGCCAAACTGAACGTTGGTGGACGGTCGCCCCCGGCGCGTTTGCGCCACGTCGATCACATCATCGTGAACCAGCGTGGCCGAGTGGAGAATTTCAACCACTGCGGCCAACCGGACGGCCGCTTGTCCCCCATGTCCCGCAAGTTTCGCGCACAGCAGTAACAAGGACGGCCGAAGACGCTTTCCTCCACTTTGCTGAAGGTAATGCGAGATGGTGGTTACCGCTTCCACGGAAGCCACCGACTCCAGGCCGATTTCCTTCTCCACCAGCTTCAGGTCATCGCTCACCAGATCGTTCAGCTCACGCGCTGTGAACATCTGGCCCAACTTACCGGGTCCCATGGGAAACCTCAGTGTAACCATTCGGTTTTGCGGGCGGCAAATGGAATAGCGCTTCGCAATTGCGAGTGGTTTGGTTCGCAATCTCCTCTACGGAACAACCGCGAAGTTCCGCAAGCTTGCGCGCGGTGAACGCGGTAA
>CAXSIG010000007.1:8873-9343 GCA_964237255.1 uncultured Bryobacteraceae bacterium | reverse complement strand
TGCAAGATACGGAGCATCCGTCTCGAGGATCAGCCGATCCGACGGAACGGAGCGAGCGGCTTCGCGTAGCGCATCCGATTTGGGAAAAGTCAGGACCCCTCCGAACCCGAGATGAAATCCAAGAGAAACCGCCTCTTCCGCTTCCTCGACAGTTCCGGTAAAACAGTGGAAGACCCCGCGTGAGCCGCGACCGCGCAGCAGTCGAACTGTGTCGTTCCACGCTTCGCGCGTGTGGATAATGACCGGCTTGTCCGATTCCGCCGCGATGTCGAGTTGCTCCAGAAACACGCGTTCCTGCACGTCGCGAGGCGCGAAGTCGTAGTGGTAATCGAGCCCGATTTCGCCAACCGCCAGGAACTTCTCCTCCCGCGCTAAGTGCCCCAGCCATTCGAACGAGGACGCGACCACCTTGGCAGCATCATGCGGATGTACGCCGGCCGTCGCATAAACGTTGTCGTAGCGGAGCGCCA
>CAXSIG010000007.1:2708-8863 GCA_964237255.1 uncultured Bryobacteraceae bacterium | reverse complement strand
TACTGAGAATCCGTTCAACGCCCGATTCCGCCGCCCGCGACAAAACGTCACCGAAATCGTTGGCGAACCGCGGATTGTCCAGGTGACAATGTGAATCGATCAGGTTCACTTCAAGCGTGCGCCGACAGAAACCTCTTCCAGGAAGCCCGCAAGCACCGGTTTTTCCCCTTCGAGCGATGCCGCGACGATCATCCCATTCGATAAGATGCCCCGCAACTTGCGAGGCTCTAAATTCGCCGCAATCACAACACGCCGACCGATCATGCTATCCGCGGAGTACGCCAGAGCAATGCCCGCCACGATGGTGCGCGGTTCCGGCTCGCCGATATCCACCTTTAAATGCAGTAGTTTGTCTGAGCCTTTTACTGTTTCAGCGGATAGGACTATGCCAACGCGCAAGTCGACCTTCGCAAAATCGTCGAACGCGATCTTTTCGGAAGGCGGAGCTACCTTTGGAGCGTCCGGAGTAGGGTCCGTCTCGGAAACGGGCTTGCCTAACAGGACCCTTTGTTCCGCCGACACTTTTTCCTCCAGCAGACGCATTTTCGCTATTGCTTCTTTAATTTCGACTCGCGGAAAGACTCCAGCGATGTCACCGATCTTCTGCCCGCTTAGTTTGTCACCCCATTCGAGATCGGCCAGCCGCGTATCGGAAAGCGCATCGGTCATGCCCAACTGCGACCAAATCTTCTCTGTCGATTCCGGTAGAACGGGATGAAGGATCACCGCCGCGACGCGGATGGTCTCCGCCGCTGTTGCGAGTGTGTTGTTCAACTGTTCCGAGGCGCCCGGTTCTTCCGATCGGGACAGCTTCCATGGAGCTTGGGTAACGATAAAGCCATCCACTGCCGACAACAACGACCAAACCGACTCCAGCGCCCTAGAAAACTCAAACGCTTCAAACTGCTTCAAAGCCGCGCCGATCGCTTCCGTCGCTTTCGCTTTGATTGCGTCATCCGATCCCGACGGAATTACTCCGCCGCGATACTGATTGATCATCGTTAACGTTCGGCTGACTAAGTTTCCTAGCCCATTTGCTAACTCGGAGTTGTAGCGTCCAATCAGCGCGTCATAACTGAAATTTCCGTCCTGCCCGAACACGACTTCGCGCAGCAGAAAATATCGCAGCGCATCGAAGCCCATCACATCGCGAATGGGTTCCGCGCGCAGGACGTTGCCTCGCGACTTACTCATCTTGTCGTTTTCAAACAACAACCATCCGTGCGCGAAGATCTGCTTTGGTAGTGGCAAATCCGCCGCCATCAGGAACGCGGGCCAAAAGATCGCGTGAAAGCGGACAATTTCTTTTCCGACCAGGTGAAGGTCGGCGGGCCACCAATCGGTACCGGAAACCGCGCTCATATAACCGATCAGCGCGTCGAACCATACGTAGAAGACGTGCTTGCCTTCAACAGGCAGCGGAATGCCCCACTTCAGATTCGACCGGCTGATGGAGAGATCGTTCAGACCTCCGCGAACGAAGCTCAGGACCTCATTACGCTTGGAATCCGGCTGAATGAATGTCGGGTGCGCTTCGTAATGCGCCAGCAACTTTTCCGTGAATGCGGATAGCTTGAAAAAATAATTCTCTTCCGTCACCGTTTCGGTAACGCGTCCGCAATCCGGGCATTTGTCGCCGGGTTTCGCGTCGTTAACATACGCTTCATCCGAAACGCAGTACTGCCCGGTATAACTACCTTTGTAAATAAAGCCGTTATCAAAGCAGCGCTGAAAAAGCCACTGAACCGTTTCCTGGTGTTTTGGGTCCGTGGTCCGAATGAAGCCGTCATACGGAATGCCGAGCGTATCCCACTGACGCCGGAACTCGCCCGACACTGCATCGGTAAACTCTTCAGGCGTTTTTCCCGCGGCTTGCGCGGACCTCTCTACCTTCTGCCCGTGCTCGTCTGTTCCCGTCGTCAGAAAGACTTGGTCGCCTTTCAATATATGAAAACGCTTGATAACATCGGCGGCTAGTGTGGTGTAAGTACTGCCGATATGTGGCGCCGCATTCACATAGTAAAGCGGCGTAGTTAAGTAATATTTCATTTCTTGCGCTGTAAGTAGGCTTGCTGCGCGGCCGCTAACACCTGACGCAACGGCACATGCTTCTCGGTAGCTAAACGCCTGCAATCCTCATACTCGGGAGCGAACGATCGATCGTTCGACACTTTCATCTTGACCGTCCCGAACTCGGTATCGACATCTTCGAAGTGTCGCGGTTGAACCCGGCGCTCGGCCAGGTAGATCCGCAACCCAAGCGTCGACGTTTCGGCGAAAACGATGTCCGCCATAGCGTCCCGCATCTCCGGCGTCGCAATGACCCGAAGCAAAGAACCGGGGCGACCTTTCTTCATTTCTATTGACTGCAAGGAGGCATCCAGCGCTCCGGCGCTCATCAGACGTTCTACCGTGTAGGCGAGAACTTGCGGAGTGGAATCGTCAATATTCGCTTCAATCACGGCGACGCTAGTGGATTCTGTTGCCGCGGTGGATTCGCCCAGAACGACGCGCAGAACGTTGGCGTGCGCTCGAAAGTCGTGATCGCCCGCTCCATAGCCAATCCGCCCGATTGTCATGGCCGGCATGGTTCCAAAATCGTCCGCAAGCGCAGCAACCACCGCTGCACCGGTCGGGGTAGTTAATTCCAACTCCGGTCCGCGAGCATACACTGGCTTGCCGTTCAATAAAGCGGCTGTGGCAGGTGCGGGAACAGGCAACAGTCCATGTT
This sequence comes from uncultured Bryobacteraceae bacterium, assembly GCA_964237255.1. Classification (GTDB taxonomy): domain Bacteria; phylum Acidobacteriota; class Terriglobia; order Bryobacterales; family Bryobacteraceae; genus JALYXI01. The sequence continues at coordinate 6,132 of CAXSIG010000007.1, read as the reverse complement.
CCGTCTTCACCGTCCCGCTCCCTAAATTCACAGGAGAGCAGACGATCCGTTGGATGCCCAAAAGATGAAACCCAAGACAGGTTCCGACAATATCAGCGATAGAATCCACTGCGCCAACTTCATGGAAATGAACTCGTTCCAGCGGTCGCTGATGAATTGCAGATTCAGCTTCGGCTAACTTCTGAAACACTTGAGTGGATGTCTGCTTGACAGCGTCCGGCAATGCAGCCGATTCAATCATCTGCAGAATGCCGGTAAGGTTTCGATGCCTGGGGCTTTTGCTGACGGAAACCCGAAATTTCGTCGCTCCAATCTCGCGACGACGAGTCTTTTCAAACGAAATGTCCGCGTGCGGATCGATCGATCGCAAAGCACTCGAAAGAACATCTGTATCGGCGCCGGCATCTGCTAACGCGCCCACAAGCATGTCTCCGCTTAGACCGGAGAATGCATCGAGATAGCAGATTTGCATGTAGTACCAGTATAGATGTCATAGATAACATCTATACCGGTACTACTTGTCTCAGTTAGTTGACTTGAGCGGGTTCGAATCCATCGCAACCGCTGGTTGCCGTGACCTTCAGATGCAGGGGCGCATGCTTGGGATGACCGCAATCGTCAACGAACGTTTCAGGAGCCGAATGCTTGGTGCGAATCGTGAGCAAGTCCTGGCTTGCCGAATGAGTTTCACCGAAATGTTGGCAGATGCCGCACTGACCGTCTTGAACCTGTAGCATTGATTTACCCTCGGGTTCAAGGTAAGCAAGTGGGCTGCCGAACTCCATTGACAACATCACGTAAGTTGTTGCAAACTAAGACCGGAATGATCCTACTTCCAGTGTTGATCGGGTTTTTGGCTGCTGCTGCGGACACGGCAAACCCGCAATTTGTCGCGGGGAAAAAGGCGATTCTCAGTAGGACCGGCTGCTTCCTTGTGGACTACAGCTTCGTCGAAACCGAAGCCGTCCAGAAAGATTACAAGAAAGATAACCGCGTTTATGATGTGAACCGCGACAAATCGGTCAAAGAGTGGATTGTTCCCGAGGAGCTTTCGCCAACCAGGATCAAACTGCAACATGTTCTCTTCTCCGCCGGTCTCGACGGCAAATTGCAGGAAGGCGCGATGTTGAAGCACACGGGGGAGGATTGGGAATATAACGCGCCCTTTCTCTACGATTACGTGGGGCACAATGAGTGGACAGTAAAAGAGTTAAAGCCGACGCCCAATATCTGGACGCGCCGTGTCACCAGCCTGGACGACGGCCTTCGCTACCAGTGCGCGGCGTCGTTTGATCTGACGCATTCCTACGGAGACTGGCAGTGCTCGGACTATGCTCCGATTCCGGGCCGCGAAACGCGCGACATGGGTCGAAAGGACTACCAGGGGCTTCAGCGATCCAGCCGCATCATCTCGTACGGTGCAAGCTGGCTGGAGCGCGAGCGCAACACGAAAGTGTCGGAAGCGGCCAACGCGAAGACCGATGTGGTGAAGGAGTTTGGCAAAACCTGGTATGTCCGGCTACCGGACTCCGAGTGCTCCGAAGCCAAGGCCTACACCGAGAAGCGGATGCCGTTCTGGCTATTGCTGGGTCAGACTTGGGATGGCGTCCTGAATGGCGAGAAAGGCTTTGCCGATCCGGCGAAGCCTGTGCACCCCTCACGCTACGAGAAAATCATGGACGTGGAAGAACAGTATCTCGGCCGCGACTTGAACGATCCTGCCTTGCGCGCGAAGATTCAGAAGCAGTTGCTGAAGATCATCGATGAGAATCGAAGCCCGCTGCAAGGATCAAAAGCTTCCAATTAGAGACACGCATCGTGAATCTCTCCCACGTTGTGTAGCTTCAGTATGTTAGTTGTCCCGGCGCATCCAACCGGCTGTCCCGCTACAAATACAACCAGCTCTCCCCGACGGCAGAGCCCGCGTTGAATCAGTGCTGAGTCCATCTGGGCCAGCATTTCGTCCGTCGACGCCACTTCGGGCAAAATCACCGGAAATACACCGTAGCAAACGGACAGGACCCGCGCGGCTTGCTCACTCGGTGTGACAGCGAAAATCGGAACGGGAGGGCGGTATCGCGAAATAAGCCGTGCGCTGCGGCCGGTGCGAGTGAATACGACAATTGCCGTTGCTTTCGCCGATCGCGCGGCATGGTATGCGCTTGTCGCCATCACCTGCGCGACCGTTGGCTCGGGAATCGGCTGTGGATCCTGAAAGCCTTTCTTGTTGATCGATCGCTCGGCTTCCGTCGCCACACGGTCCATATAGGCGACCGTCTCCACCGGGTACGCGCCCACCGACGTCTCGGCCGAAAGCATCACGGCATCCGTGCCATCGTAGATCGCATTGGCCACATCGCTCACCTCGGCACGCGTAGGCGTTGGATTCTCGATCATCGATTCCAACATCTGGGTCGCGGTGATAATGAAAACGCCGGCGCGCCGGGCCCTGCGGATAATCGATTTCTGCATGGGCGGCACGCGCTCTAACGAAGCCTCGACGCCCAAATCGCCGCGCGCGACCATCACTCCATCCGCCACCTCCAGAATCTTCGGGAGATCGGCGTAAGCCTCAGGTTTTTCGATCTTCGCGATGATCGGAACGGTCGGGTTTTGCTCGCCCATCAAACTGCGCAAGTGCCGGACGTCGGCGGCGGAGCGGACGAAGCTTTGCGCAATCATATCCACACCCGCGGCCAACCCCGCGCGCAGGTTCCGTTCATCGGCGTCGGTGACGGATGGCGCGCTTACGGAGACGCCGGGCAAATTAATGCCTTTGCGGTCGCTTACCGGGCCGCCTATGATCACCTCAAACAGCACTTCCAAACCGTCCGACCGAAGTGCTCGGAGTTCGATGGAGCCGTCCGCCAGAAGAACGCGATCGCCCGTCTTGACATCGTTCGCCAACCCGGAATAGCCAGTAGAGGCGCGTTCGCAGTCGCCGACTACCTCTTTCGTTGTGATGGTGAAATGCGAGCCGGCTTGGAGTGTGCATCCGCCGTTCGCAAACTTACCAAGGCGAATTTTCGGTCCTTGGAGATCGAGAAGGATCCCGATATGGCGCCCCATTTCCGCCGCTACTTTACGAACCGCGTCGATACGGCGCGCGTGGTCCTGCCACTCGCCATGCGATGCATTGAGACGAAATACATCGACTCCCGCAACGATCAAGCTCTTCAGAGTTTCAGGCGCGTCTGAGGCGGGTCCTAAGGTGGCAACGATTTTGGTATTAGGCATGGGGCCGGGTTACTATGCCTATTCTTACTTATGGATCTGATTCAGGTCGTTATTTATGGCATTGTGCAAGGCTTGTCGGAGTTCTTGCCCATTAGCAGTTCCGCGCACTTGGAAGTGCTGCCGCGCCTTATGAACTGGCCGGATCCCGGTCTGGAGTTCGATATCGCTCTCCACGTCGGTACGTTGA
>CAXSIG010000007.1:0-2688 GCA_964237255.1 uncultured Bryobacteraceae bacterium | reverse complement strand
TGGGTGGAAGTGATCACCGACGCGTTTGGCGGCCGCGCGGGAACCAGCCCGGATCTGGAACGCAATCGCACCATGCTTTGGCTTTTGATTGTCGGCACGATTCCGGGCGCACTGTTTGGGTACTGGGCGAAAGAGCGGGCGGAAAATGAATGGCGGAACTTGTTTCTGATCGGCACGACGATGATCGTCTTCGGCGCGCTTATGTGGGTCGCGGAACGAGTAGGCCGCCAGCAGCGGCCGATTACGTCGATCGCATGGCTGGATGCCATCGTTATCGGTTGTTTGCAAGCATTGGCCGCGGTGCCGGGAGTTTCCCGGTCCGGTATTACGCTGACCGGCGGGTTGTTTCGCAATCTGCACCGCGATGCGGCGGCGCGATTTTCATTCCTGCTCTCCACGCCTCTAATCGCGGGAGCCGCTATGGTTCCGCTCCTGAAATTTCGGAAAACGGGCGGCGTGCCGCATGACATGCAAGTTCCCTTCGCATTAGGGATCGTAGTTAGCGCGATAACGGGCGCATTCGTGATTGCGCTCTTCATGCGCTATGTCCGGAACCGCTCTCTGGCGCCGTTCGCCATCTACCGGATTTTGTTTGGCATAATAGTGATCGCTCTGGCTCTCTTCCGTCAGCCAACGGGATGAGGCTATTTACATCTTCGACTTCCAAGCGCCTGAACGAGGTGACAGGATTCCTGTTCCTTGCGTTCGGCATGTTGGTCCTGTTGGGACTGGCTTCTTATCACGTCACCGACCCCAGTTGGGACACGGCGGCGGGATTCGTTCGAGCTCAGAACTTAACCGGTGCCATGGGGGCTTACGTCTCCGATCTGCTTCTTCAAGGATTCGGAGCCGCCGCGTTTCTGTTTCCGCTCCTTGCCTTTGCCTTGGGCTGGAAATGGATGAGGTCCGAAGATATTGAAGCGCCGCTCATCAAGCTGGTAGGCTTCACGATTCTCTTTTCTAGTGCTTGCGCCGCCGCCGGACTGGCTCCCGAGCTTCGCCTTTTTGAGCGCGCCATCCCATTAGGGGGCGCGGCTGGAGTTGTTCTGGCGGATATGTTGCGGAGCGGTTTGAATAATGTAGGCGCCATCATTGTGACCGGGGTTTCGCTCGTCGTTTCTATCTACCTTGTATCGGCGTTTACATTAGACGTATTGGTAGGCTGGTTCCGCCGTCCGGTCGCTTATCTTCGAGCGCGCAGTGAAGCTGCGAATCAGGCTCGAGCGGAACGCGCTGCCAGGAAAGCCGCTATCAAGGCCGCGATCCCACCGCCGGTGCCGCTCGCGGATAAGAAACTCCGCCGCCCCAAGACGGTGATGGCCGAAGAAGCGCCCCCCGTCCTGAATGAACTGCCGCCCTGGGAAGAACCGGTGACACATCCGCTCACACAACCGCAAGAGGTGGATCCGGAGGAGATTCCGATTCGGCAGCTTGCGGAAGAGGAGCCGATCCGCATTGCCGCTCCTGTAGCGGTAGCGCCGCCGCAACACCTGCTGTATAGTCTGCCCTCCACAAGTCTGCTGAACGAAGCGCCTGTTCGGAGTGCCTTTGACGAACAGGAATTAAAGAACACGGCCGCCGCGGTGAAGTCGGAGTTCGAGGAATTTAACGTGTTGGGATCCGTGGTGCAGATAAATCCCGGTCCTGTGGTCACGACATTTGAATTCAAGCCCGAGGCTGGAATCAAGTACAGCCGGATCACGAACTTAAACGAAGATCTCTGCCTGGGACTTCAGGCGGAATCCATCATCATTGAACGCATCCCGGGTAAGCCGACCGTCGGGATCGAAGTGCCGAATACCAAGCGTGAGGTGATTGCGCTCCGTCAAATTTTAGAGTCGGAGGAGTTTCAGTCCTCGCCCTCACTGCTCACCATTTCCATGGGGAAGGATATCAACGGCCGAATCAAAGTCGCGTCGCTCGAAACAATGCCGCACGCGCTGATCGCGGGGTCAACCGGTTCCGGCAAGAGCGTCATGATCAACTCGCTGGTGATGTCGATCCTGTACAAGGCCACGCCCGACGACGTTCGGATGATCTTGATCGATCCGAAGCGCGTCGAGTTGGGCATGTACGAAGGCATTCCGCACCTGCTCACGCCGGTAATTACAGACGCCCGCAAGGCGACCATTGCCCTGAAAAACGCGGTGCTGGAGATGGAACGGCGTCTTCGCCTGCTGGCGGAACATGGTGCGCGTAACATCGAGCAGTTCAACAAGAAGGTCCGCAAGATGCAGGACGAGCCGACACTGTTCGTCGAGAACCCGACCGACGAAGAGCTCAAGCCCCTGCCGTTCATCTTGATCCTGATTGATGAGTTAGCGGACCTGATGATGCTCGAAGGCCGCAACGTAGAGGAAAGTGTTACCAGGCTTGCGCAGATGGCGCGCGCCGTTGGCATGCACCTTGTGCTCGCGACACAGCGGCCCAGCGTGGACGTCATCACCGGGCTAATCAAAGCGAACTTCCCGGCCCGCATCAGCTTCCGTGTCGCTACACGCGTGGATTCGCGAACCATTCTGGACATCATGGGCGCGGAACATCTGCTCGGCAAAGGAGACATGCTGTTCCTTCCGCCGGGATCCAGCCGCCTGACGCGCGTTCATGGCGCCTTTGTCACGGAAACCGAGATCAACCTTGTGGTGGATTTCTGGAAGGCTCAGGCCAAACCGGAGTACGACCAAAGCT
>CAXSIG010000006.1:11054-25403 GCA_964237255.1 uncultured Bryobacteraceae bacterium | reverse complement strand
AAGCCATTCCCAGGGTTTCCGATCCCTGCTCCCCGTTTCGCGTTTCGCGTTTCGACTCTGAGCGGCGGCGGCGCCCTTCGGTCTCCCTTACAGCCGTCGTCTGTTCTCCGATACCAGATTTCAGCGTTTCAGTTTTCAACTTTTCACTTTCTACTTTCGACTTTCGAAAATCGATCTCCCAATACTTCGTCTCCCGCGCCTTACCATCACGCCAGACGAGATAGTGACCTGCCGACAGCATGCGCACATTGTCGATCAGCGTATCCGGCTCTGGAACTGATCCCGACAAGAGGTAGCCGCGAGCCCCGGCTGAAGAAACCTTTCGAGCGACTAACCCACTCATTAGTAAAGCTCGAATTTCCGAAGCGAAACAAAGACCGTTGTCCGTGGCCGCGTAATAGAGAGGCTTGATCCCAAGCGGATCGCGCGCAAGAAAACATGACTGCTCCTGCTCGTCCCAGACCGCGAAAGCGAACATCCCTTCCAGTTGCTTCACACAGTCCGCTCCTTCTCTCCGATAAAGCTCAAGGACCACCTCCGTGTCGCTGTTGGAGGTTAGTCGCTCGCCATTCGTGGCTAATCGGTCGCGCAGAGCGCGGAAGTTATAAATCTCGCCATTGAAGGCAATCGTGTAACGTCCATCGGCAGAAGTCATCGGCTGATGGCCCGCTGGCGAAAGATCAAGGATAGCCAGGCGAGTGGCGACAATCCCGGCGTTGCCATGCCGCGAAAGAAACAACCCCTGATCGTCCGGCCCCCGATGATACAACGCGTGCTGCAAGGCGAGCAGACGGTTCTCCAGCTCGTCACGCGAAAGCTTAGAATCGATAATTCCAGCTATGCCGCACATGGGAAGAAAGGTGAAAATGGAAAAGCCGACGGCGGGAAGGCGTCAGAGAAATCGCGGAGGCAGCGGATCTTAGGATTGATCACGCTGGCTAGGAGGATCGCGAGCGTCACCCGCTCCTTGATTAAAGCCCCAGCCAGTGTCGAAGCTGGGTATCGAGAGCTCTCCCATCAGCGTTGCTCAACCGGCCAACCACCTTTCGGACCAATGCTCGCTCGACCGTCGCAATTTGTGCCTTGAAACCACAGGCGACATTCAAACCCGCCGCGCGCCAGTCGCGCAACTTTAGATCAGCGTCGACAGCTGAGACGAGATCGGGACGAGGAAAAGATCGCGGCTGGTCATCCCCACAACCGCCGCTGGCCGAACCTTGCGACTGGTCAGGTCAGAAAACGGAATCGGGAGTAGGACAACATCATTCCGCGAGCAATTCATTGAAGGCGTCGTCAGCGGAGTTATCCCAAACGCTTAGGAGCGTTTCCTCGGAGACGCGCAGCCAGGCGCTCCGAGCTGCATCGGGATTATCGTCTGCTTCGATCGTCAACCGAACGATGGTGTTGTTCGGGATAGCCAGAGGTTTCGGCAATAGGAGCTTTCCGTCCTGGTAACGCGCTTCCACCCTCGTTGTCATGAGCAGAGCATAGCATCGAATTATCATCCCGCGAGAGCAAGCGGAAAGAGCGACGAGCAAAGGTCACAAGTGGGAACAGGTCAAAGTGAAATCCCTGGGGGCCTGAAATAGGCCTGACAACTGTTCTTCACCTCTGTCCTCAGACTTCTGTCATCTGACCTCTGGGAAAAACTCTTCCAGATATCCTTGGAGCGTCTTCTTAAATCCTTCATAGCCGAAATGCTCGATGACCTTCTGCCGTAATTCTTCAGGCTGAAAGATGATCTCGGGTATTTTAAGCGTGGAGCTGGGAGATAGGAGCTGGGAGATAGATGCTGGCCTGCTTCCCTCAACTTTAAACTTTGAAAGCCCGGCCGTGGCTACGCATCCGTTACGGCTACTTTCTACTCCCTTAAGAACTGTCACCAACGATTGCGTCAGTTCTTGCGGATCATCCGGATCGACCAACACACCTATCTCTCCATCCAAGACAGCGTCGCGCGAAGCGTCTTTCTTACCTGCAATGACTGGCTTGCCGCAGGCCAACGCTTCGAGAAAAACAATGCCAAATCCTTCCCCCGTGCTCGGCATGCAAAAGACATCGCAGAGATTGTAATGATTGCATAACTCTTCGGAAGGAACCTTTCCGGCAAAGATAACCATCTCGCGCACGCCTAGCTCTTCCGCCAGCTTCTCCAGCCGCGGCCGGTCGTCGCCGTCGCCGACGATCAGGTAGCGGAGATCGGAGTTTGGAGACCGGAAGTCGGAAGTCGGAGAACCGAGATCGGAGGTCGACTTCTTCGCGCTGACCTCGGATATCTGACGTCTGACCTCTGACTTATTTCCACCGGCCTCTGACAATTGACTTCTGACCTCTGATAGAATTCGGAGAATTCTATCGTGTCCTTTATACCTCTCCGTCGCATCCAGCCGTCCCACAGTTATAATGACCGGCTGACCCGGATCGAGGGAGTAACGCTTGAGCAAATACTCGGGCTTTGGGCCAATCTGGAAGGTTTTTGTATCAGCAACACAGCGGAGGATTCGGACTTTATCTGGATCAATCCCCTGCTCTTGCATAACTCGCTCGGCGGTGTAGCTACTAATTGGAACGATAAGATCAGTTTTGGCAATCCCATTTTGCCGCTGTTTATGTTCCAGGCCCCAGACATCTACACCGTGCAGCGTAAGCAAATAGCGGGATCCGATAACTCTCCTCAACCACGCGGCCGCCGGGCCGAAGTTCACATGGGTACTGACGATTAAGTCAGGCCGATCCCGAATCGCGGCGGTAACGACGGAAGCAACGAAAGCCGGTGTCCGCAAAGACTCGGGAACTCGCCCGGCCCCCTTAACTGAAATCGCATTTCCCCATTGGCTGCTGAGCTGCGCGGTTGTGTCATTCTTTGTGAAAACCCGGATCCCTGCATCCCCGTAAAGATCGATCAAGCCTTTGAGCCAGTCGGACGAATAGACTTCAATCCCACCTCCCCCTTGCGCCAGCTCCGGCGACCATAGGTGAAGCTTCATTGATCGTTGACTTCTAACCGACGCTTTTCGTTCAGCAGCCTTAGCGATAGCAGCAGCTCGGCAAGCGTCCTTTGCGCGACGTAGTACCAGCCGGGCCAGCCATCGAGGATCAACCCGCGAACGAAGAGTAAATAAAAGAACATTATTGGAGCGGCGAAAAAGACGCGTTTGCGCAACCTATCTTGCAAGCTCAGCTGCTCATTCGGTGAGGCCAGGAGATGAGGCGCTTCGATCTTCATGTAGCGATCCTGCGATTGCAGCCAGCGTGAAAGCGGCTTGCGGTCATCGTGCAGTATAAACCCCGACAACTGGTGGACAGTGCCTGCTATCTTCACGCCATGGCCATGCCCTACATCGTTATAAGTGGCAACATCTTTCCTGTACAAAACCGTTCTTGGTGGGAGAAGCGTACTTCGCAGCGGTGCCCCATTGATGCAGTATTTGAACCTCGCCGAATAGCCGGAGGCGTTTCCAGCTGCGGGCAAATGCTGAATCTCTGCTATTAGTTCGGCGGTTAGGATATAGTCAGCATCCATTGACAGGACCCAAGCCGTTTGGATCTGGGAGAGACCCCAGTTACACTGATCTGCAAACGAGACAAAATGTCTTTGCAGAACTCCTACGTTACCAAATGACTTCGCTATCTCGACGGTCCCGTCCGTGCTGAAGCTATCGATAACCAAAACTCGGTCGAATGCTCGCAGAGCCGCCAACGTGCGTCCGATGTTCTCTTTCTCATTAAGGGTGAGAACGAGCGCGGTGATTCGTTCAAGCATCTGAGGGCTTGTCGCCAGACATAAGCATCGTCATCCAAAGATAGGATATACGCCCTGCTCCGCGAAATTGCAGGTCAGTGAATCCGCCTCAGTTAAGAGCTGAGAAAGGGTAGCGCGATCCCAAAGCTTGATGTGCCCTCCATCCCAGAGCGGAGTTGCATGGGCGATCGTTCGACCGCTCAACGCGATAAGCAGGTTTTTCAGGTAGCCATGATAGGGCGTGGAGCAGATGAACCGGCCTCCCGGTCGCAACGCCTGATAGCAACCGGCGAGATAGAGTCGCGGCGAGTAGAGATGTTCAATGACTTCGGTGCTTACGACGATATCAAACGGTTCCACCGCCAGATGTCGCAAAATCTGGTCGTCAGCCGGAAGAACTTCGAAACGCGCATTTGGATACGTTTTGCCGGCCAATTCAATCCCACTCTCAGACAGATCTATTCCGACTACTTTGCAGCCCATGACAAGGAACTGACCAGCGACATATCCGTTGCCACAACCAACGTCGAGGACTCGCGCACCGGGCCTTAATAGCGCACCGCATAACTCGAAGAGTGACGGCAGAAGATGTCGATGCATATGCGACGCCGACGCCTCGCGGAAGCCGTAATCACGATAAGTGGCCGATTTTGTCGTCATGAAGGGAGAGCTGTTGGGATGAGCGGGGCTTTGCTGATCCGCCTATATAACTCCACCAACTGCGAACCGACGGCTTCCATCGAATAATGAGAACGAACGAACTCCGCAGAAGCTTGTGAAAGACTCGTTCGAAGCATTTCATCGGTCAGAATGCTTTCGATTGCTGCCGCCAGCTCCCTGGCATTACATAGCGAGATCAGCGCTGCCCCCACCGCGTTAGCCTTTGCAGCGATGGCCACCTGATCTGAAAGAATCGTGGGGACTCCCGCAGCCAGCGCTTCGGCCGCGGCGATCCCGAAATTTTCAGAGTGAGAAGGCAAAACAAAAGCGGTCGCAGCAGCGAAAGCGGCGGCTTTATCTTCGCCGGCAAGGAAGCCTGCCCAGATAACACTTCCGCCAATTCCAAGTTGCTCTGATCTCGTTTGAAGATGGCTCACGTAGGTATCATCTCCGCTTCCGGCGATCACCAATAGCGCTTCGGGAAAGTCTTCGCTGACCTCACAAAAGGCCTCCAGAAGCAACTCCAGGCCTTTCTTCGGATCGATACGCGAAAGGAACAGAACCATGCGCTTATTCTTGGCTTGAGGAAACTTCAACACAAAATCCCCCACGTCCCCAGCCAGAGGTGCTTCGATCGGGATGGGAATTACAGCCGAAGGAAGGTCCGCAATCTCCGGCGCGGGGTCGACCGCTTCGCTAAGCTCCGCTTCTGCGGTGAAGTGGATGATCGCCGCACGACGCAAGATCGGTAGCTCGATATATCGTAACGATAAGCGTTTAAGCGCTCGGCGTCGATTCTGAAGGCCCCACCGATTTAACACACCTAAGGGCCGAATCACATACGGAACGCCTGCGCGCGCGGCGGCACGTGCCGCGACGATGCTAGAGAAGGAAAAGAGAGCGTGGATATGAACCACGTCGAATTCAGCCGAGTGACATCGCAACCAGTCGCGCAAACCGAGCGAGACTTTGTAGAACTCTGAATCCTTTCGGAAATAAATCTTTTCACCCGCGGTCGTTTCTACTGCTTTTTGCAAAGGCACCGAAAGTCGCCGGCCATGACCGTCGTCATCCGTTGTAGCAACTGTTGTCAAAACCCCCTGCAAAGCGAGCGCGCGTGTTATGAGCGGCATGGCGAAGCTGGGCCCACCTTGCGTCGGGGACAGCGAAGGAATGACGTGAAGAACGCGCACGGAGAAACGCTGAAAACTGAAACTCTGAAGGTGAAATTGCTATCGACGAAGGACGAAGTCCATAGCACTCAGCAACCCGGCCGTGGCGTGGGGGTAGTCGTAATCTTGAACAATCTGCCGGCCTTTTTCGCCCCAAGCTCGCAATCGTGCCCGATTTTTTAGCGCCTCATCCAGCGCAGCGCGCAAAGCACCAATATTCCTTGCTTCGAAAACCAAGCCATTCTCGTAAGGCCGAACGAGATCGGATGCGCAGCCTACGTGATCACTAACGACGACCGATTTCCCCAGGCAGAGAGCTTCGTTGACCGTCAATCCCCAACTCTCTTCTGGACCAAAGCTTGGCAACACAAATAAGTCACATGCCGCATAGGTGCGCGGCATTAGCGTTTGATTTTGAAACGGGGCGAAGAAGACATTGCGCATCTCGCTAGCCTTCTCACGTAGCGTTGCCTCGAGATGGCCATTGCCGACAAACAACAAGGAGACATCATCTCGTCCGAGTCGCCGGAAGGCCTCCAGCAGGTCGAGCGGCCGCTTCTTCTCCTCCAGCTTGCCGGCGAAAAGAATCAAAAGATGCCCCTCGGGAATTCCTAACTCCCTTCGCAACTCTTTCCCCTGCTTTTCTGCTATCGACGCAGCAGATATGAATCTTTCATTGTCTACAGCGTGAGGAGCGAAAAATAGTCTCTCATTTGGCACACCGTGCAAACGAAAATAATCCCGATTCGCGTGCCCAACATACAAGACCGCCGCAAATCGTTTATACACCTGACTAATCAGCCATTCTTTAGCCTTAACTTTCAGCGTGTCAGCTTTCAGATGTTCAGCTTTACCAGCGGTCAGCCGATGGCTGTCCCCCCTAAAGATCATCGGAAAACCGCGACGTCGCTTCGGGGTAAGAATCAGCTTGAGCAGGCTTAGGTAGCGATACCCGATCAGTAAGGTCACATCGGGCGCGTAGGTTTGAATTCTTCTGAGGAGACGCGGATTGTGAAGCCCAAAGAAGCGATCGCTTCCGGGCCGATCACTTATATTCGGTACAAATTCCGCAACGTAACCGTCGAGCAAAGGAACATCCCACCGTATATCGCGTCCAAATCCTGGGTCGCGCTTCGACTCATTCGCAGTACCCCAGAGATAAAAGACTTTCAGGTCGATCTCGGTATTTGCCGCTATCCAACGAAACCAAGGAGCGTAATATTGAATGGGATGGGTGCCGATAATTGCCAGGCGAGAGCCAGGACCGTACTTAGACATTGTCTGGCTTATGGGCCGCCCTCATTACCTCTCAAGACCCAGCAATTGAGTTAACCACGAACCTGCTATCCACACGAACACGCCAGCAACGATTGCCCATGTTAAGACGCCGCCGAGGATTTTTGCATTAGACGTTTCAAATAGCGATGCCGAGAATACAAGAACTGACGTTGCAGCAGCGAACCCAATAATTTTCAATCGGCTTAAGCGAACAAATCCGCGATATAATAACCCGTAGAGTAAACCGAGAAGGAATATAGGAGCGAACATGCCCATCGAACCGAAGTCGATATAGCTTTCCGTCATATAGCCTAAGCTTATCGTCGTCCCTTGTTCTTCGCCGGCCACGTTAAGACCGGTGTATTTTCTCACCTCCGCTGAGTCGTCTAAATCAGGCTTTTCGGGATCGATGAGTCGGGGAATAAGAACGTGCCGTACAGCCCCCCACCACAATCCGCCATATTCGAATGGAATGTTAGCGGGCACATTCTCGATCGTGTCGGCGAAATATGTGACATATCCTACTCGAGATATTAGTGCGTCGAAACCACCAATCATTCCTTCGTTCGTGAGATCACTGACCAACTCGCCTAACTTATCAATTCGATCAGAGACAGGGACCAGCTCTACCTGCGAATGTGTTCCTTCGTTTAGGAACTCCCGATAGTCCATCTTAACGGCCGACCAAACGATCGAGCCCACGATCAAAAATATGAAAACGGCGGCGCCAAGCACCACTTTGCGCACTGTCCATAACTGTCGACTAGTCATCAGTACAACGAGGAGCAAAAGAAACACCGACTTAAAGCCACTGAAGTAGCCAAGCAGCCCAGATGCAAATTCGATGGCAACGCCGATCCACATATACGAGTATCCTTGACGACTTTGTAAGACTGAATATACTAGGAGATACAATACGATCCATTTGATTGCCAAGGTCGCGGTCAGCAACTGGGTAATGCCAGGGATCTTGAATGCGATGATTTGCAATCCTGATACAGTAACGAATGTAACCAAATACGAGGCAAAGAGCTTAAACGGGATTGCGTTCGCAGCCTTCCTTTCCGCTTGTTCGCATTCGCCGGATCGAAGGCGACCACATCCCAGCCGGGCACCGGCGGCTAGGACCACTAGGCCGATAAGGCCAAGGAATACGGCCATCGTCAGCGCTTCACCCCCAAGTGCCTGGGTTAACTTGGTTCCGGTAAAGTCCGCGTATAGTAAAACAGTTGCTACCTGAAGCCACTGCACCCCAATTGCAAAGGCAATGACCGGCGGCTCACCAGGTCGCCATAGCAGGTGGAGGATTACGGGAATGACGAGAATGGCGAGAGCGGTTAGAAATGGGTTTGGGGACAGCCCAGAAAGCAGGATGGCTACTCCAGACGCCAGCAACAATGGCGAAACCTGTCTGGCCTTTCGAGCCTGCCGCTGGATTGCTATCACGTCTTGCTTAACTGGAAGCGTGTTAAGTACCATCTATTTTTTCGACTAAAAAGACATTGGCCCATTGATCCAGAAATCGTTCTCGGCCAAAGCGTATTTGGCTGTCTCGTCGGGCCGCTTCACCCATTTCCCGAAGCCGTGCTTCATCCGATAGCATCCATTCGATAGCCGTTGCCAGGGAGTCGGCAGATTTATCTTGGCAAATATACCCATCCACCTTGTGTCGCACCAGCTCGACCAAGCCGCCCGAAGGAAATACAACTGACGGTATTCCCTCACTTTTTGCTTCGACCACAACGTTCGCGGAGGGTTCTTCCCAAAGCGATGGAGCCACGTGTAATTGAGCCGCCCTATACCATGCAGCAGGATTCCCCACCTGCCCCGCGAAAGAAACATTGCCCTCTACTTCAAGCGCAGCGATGCGCGCTTTCAGTCTTGCGCGAAATTCTTCATCGTAGATCGACTGTCCGAGGATGTACAGGCGAAGTTCAGGCCATTGTCGAAGCAATAGAGCGAATGCTTCGACCAAAACCAGAAGTCCTTTGTGTTCCGAAACGGCCCCCACATATAAGATTGTAGAAATGCCTTTCTCGACCGCGATGCTGTAGCCGATGTCGCTACCGAAATCATCATTCTCTCGAGCCGTCGGAGCGAAATTCCGTATAAGGTGGATCGGTTTCCTCTTAGTATATGCAGCCCTGATACCTCGTACTACAAAGTCCGCGTTGGCCACGATCTGGGTTGCCCTTCGAGCCATAGCCTTCCATATAACTAAATTGAAAGGCGAATCGACCGGCGGGCAATCTCCCATCCTGTAAATCAGAGGAGTTCTCACAACTAGAAGTGCCAACGCCAAAAACGAATATGCCAGTGGCGAGCCGAGATAGATGTGGGAGGGCTTGAATTCTCTTATTTTCAGCGCGAATTCCCAGCTGCCCCAAAGCAACCGAAAGGGGTTCTCGAACAACAACCGGGGATGCCTTTTTAGCCACATCAGAGACCACTGTGGACCAAATGGCATCCCAAAGGTATCGATCCCGTTAAGGCGAAAACATTGGCCCAGGTCGCCATCAATCGCTCGAACGTCAATACCAACTAAGATTTCGGCGCCTAATTCACGCAGTGCTTTGAACACCTCGATGTTTGCTCGCGCATGCCCAAACAGTTCGAGCCCGTTTATCGCTCCCAACAACCGCACATGGGCTAAGGATTTCTGCAACTCTACCGGCATTAAAGGCTAGCTAACAAAGTCCCCGGAACTCGGAAGCTTCAAGTAACTTGCTGGAGGATTCTGATCGTTCCAAAACGTTATCGAACACACTAGCGAAAGCGCGTGAGACACCCCTTGCGGAATAGGATTCATACGCTAGTAAGTTCCGAGGCTGAACTACATCTAACCGGCCTCCCTGAACATCGTGAATAGCCCGCACCATGTTATCCGCGGCTTTTTCAAGTTCACCTTCGTTCATATAGCTGCAAAGATGAACTCCACCTATTTGCTTTGCAATGTCCCAAAGTGTGCTTTCCTCATGCACGATTCCGAAGATCATCTTCCCTGTGAGCCAATATGGGAACACCTTCGAAGCTGTATAATGACGTTCCGTGGTTCCGAGTATTAAGAGCGCGTCAGCCTCTTGCATTGTTCGCAACGCATCGAGGTACGGGACCCTCTTGGGTTCAATACGGACGAGGGCTGCCACTCCGCATTCTTCTGCCATTCTCTCGATCCTAATTGAATCCCCGCCCTCGGCCCGAGCACTCGTTCCCACTAAATGCAGAATCGTGACTTCCTCCCTTGGCTGATCAGCCAGCCTCCGCAGCGAATTGAAAACAGCCCGGAGAACGGGAAATTGATTTTCGGATACAGTTCCAATATACGCGAGATTGAAACAATTGCCCAACCTCCGGAGGTGACTGACACCGACACGTTCCGCCCAGATGTGGTCTCCCGAGTCGCTGCCAATTGGTACTTCGGCGGTGGGGATGTCCCGTCGCAATGTCCCGCGCCTGCGTAACCCATCCAAAGTCGCATTTGAAACTGCCGTAACCGCATCGGCTAACGAAGCGAATTTAGGCTCGAGGGCCTCAGCGAGCCGGTGGACGATCCCAGCCTTTGAAAATGGTGCCTGACTAGCTCCCCAATCCGACACCCACGGATCCTGATAGTCGAGAACAAACGAAACTCCAAAACGTCGCTTCGCCCATCCTCCGAGTAAGCCGGCATATCCTGGCAATACCGTCACAAAAACCAAATCTATCTCTCCGCTACTTAAGAGCGAACGAATGCGCTCCCTCAAATGCCAGAAACCCAAAAGCGATAGGTCGCTTACTCCCATGAGAGACGCGAGGGCGGGCGGGATTGCGTCAACATATTCAATCCGCAGCCCTTCCGGTAGCAGCTGAGATAAATCAGGCTCGCACATTGAACCGTAGTATCTGGGATGCACGGCAAGAACCGTCGGAAGCCATCCAAATTCAGGAAGCCCATTAGCCAACAGCCTGACCCGATGGATTCCAGCTAAGTTACATGGAACGAAGTATGGAGAAACCAGAAGTGCGCGCCTCATCGTAAAACGTGCATCGCCTGATATTTCTGAAAAGCTTTGGTCAGTTTTAAACGAAAACGCAGGGCATTGTCGCCTTGATGAATATAAGCACGCCGCATGGCGAAATGATCCGATGTTACCGATTTCTCCGCAGAGAAGATGGATACAGCGCCCCGATAACCGGCAGCCTCGACTTGGAATCGGCACTCGGCAGAATTATGGCCATACGGATAAGCGAAAACGTTACAATATGTATCCATCCCCAATAGTCGCTCCCTAGAAGCGAATAACTCTTCGCGAACCTCTTCCGCCGAACACTCCGGCAACGACCGATGTTTCCATCCGTGGGAGCCAATCTCTATTCCCATCGATGCGACTTCACGAAGCTGCTCTTCATTCATTAAAGGGCGAACCGGAGCTCCTCCAGCGGTTTCCCATGAGCTTGACTCGCCAATCAATCCCGCGGGAACAAAGAGAGTAGCTTGCATTCCGCGCGGCAGCAGGGCCTGAACCCCAAGTTTGTAAAAGCTCTCCAAGGCATCGTCGAAGGTGATTATCGCCATTTTAGAACTCGGCTTCTCAGTTCCCTCCAGGATACGAAAGAGTGTTCGAAAGTTGATCGTCGCGAACCCTGCCTTCTTGAGGATGTCGAGGTGCATCTCAAACTGACGCAACGAAATTTCGTAACCGTGCTTCTTTACCTCACCGGAGCCGACCAGATGATGGTAAAGCAGAATTGGCAAGTCCATTCGAAGCCGCCGGTGAAGCAAACCGTCACCGGTCTTTCGGCCGAAACATTCGAACGTTCCACGCTTGGCCCTGCGAATTTTCAACACGCGTCGATGCGAGGGTGTTCAACCGTTCTTTCAGAGCACGCCAAACGGCTCGATGATTCCCATACTCCAATAAGGAAATAATTATCCGGCCGTCAATACTAAGATGTGCACTGTATCTGTCTATGATCGTGGCAGGCTGGGCGGCATAATGTAGTGATTCGTTGAAGATGATTACATCGGCTCTCTTTTCAGGAAGCCAATCCTCAAATGAACTCACGGCAAAGCGAGTATCCGACAGACCTAGAGTGTGGGCACGCTGGATCGCCTCCGCCGAAACGTCGACGCCAGTATAGTTATGAAAATGCGGACGCAAGAGTTGCAGTAGACGTCCTTGGCCGCATCCGATGTCCCAGACTATTGGTAAGGACGGGAATGCCCTAACATAACCAACAATAATCGAATAATGCGCCAGTTCGGAAAGCTCGTTCAGTCTATCCCAAGAGCCTTCCTGATACATTCTTTCCCATGCGTCGCGCGCAATAGGCCGACCAAATCCGCGCGGCGCATCAAACAACTCGTAGCGCGCACGCCGTGCAACCTTTGCCAGGATTGTTTTAAGTTGAGAGATCACGCGCCCATCAGCCCTTTCAGGGCCGCACCAACGCGTCCAGCCACCTCTTCTATTGTGGGTGAGCTCGCTGCCGCCGCGCAAACATCCGCGCGAGTAGCGTGAGCTGCATGTGGATGAAGTTGTTTTAATGCGAGACGCGCCAGTTCGGCCGGGTTCGTTGCTTGGGGAAGCAAGCACTTTCCTAACAGATATCCGCGAGCACCTGCAGGCGTAGTCACGATCGGAATTTGCCAGGCTAATGCAGTCGCTAGTTTCGTGCTTGAACCACACGCGTAAAAGAAAAGTGGGTGCACGAAACAATTCCAAGTCGCGGCCTCAGCACGAAGCGCCTGATCATCAAGCCGCCCTACATACTCGAGCTGAGAAAAGCGACGGCAGAGTTGTCTTGCTTCGGCTACCGGGCCGCCCACCAGTCGAACGCGTACACTTTGCGGCGCGAGCTTTTGAAACTCCTCCATAAATCGGATAATGCCGTCACGATTAGGCCAGTGATCTACCGTGCCTACGCTCCCCAGCCGGTTGCCTTTAGGAGTCCAAGTAAGCACCTGATCACGGGGTATCGTACGCGGAATCCAATCGACGTTTCTCGCGCCGAGCCAGCGCTCAATTCCTGTTTCGAATTCGGCTAGACAAAAGACGAGATCCAAGAATTTGCGCTGATGCATCTCCGCCATTAACTCGCGTCCTAGTTCAAGTGCGGACGATCTGTTTCCGTTTCCGCGAGCTCTCGCCGTATGCAGATAATCCACGCTCTTTAGCCCATATGAAAAGAGAACAATCTTTACATCCTCCGAAAGATTGCTCCCACGTAACTTTTCGCCCAACGGCGCTAGGTCCACGCCGTTCAGGAAGATAAATTTGGCAGAGGTTCGTCGTTGTTGTTTGAGAACACGGCCAACAAGATTCGGCGGAATTCGATTGGTATAGACGTTAGATTCAAATCTTCGGCGCAACTTCGTTATTACGTCCTGATCTGGTTCGAAGCCCAATACATCGAGCTCAAAGCCAGCAAGGCGCAGCGTGCCAATTAACTCCCGTGTGTAAATCTGCACGCCGCCCGGCGTGTCAGCGAGAGCTACTGCCAGCGTCACGAATACACTTCTATCGAGAGTTTTCATGATTGCACGATTTCGCGTTGAAGCGAAAGATCTCCTCAATAATGAACCTAAAAAGGCTTATCCGGAAATTACTCGAACGTGTTGCGCCGCGGCACCGGCTGAATGACACATGGTTGTATCAGTTTTATTTGCTTCTGTTTTATCGGCCCTATTTTAGGACGAAGGCAGTAGAAACACGATTCTATTGTAAACTCCTCACTATGGCAGGTAACGGTTTGGTGTTCGACATCGGAGCGAATGTCGGCGATAAGACTGCTATCTTTGCAAAATTTGCCGATGCTGTTGTGAGCGTTGAACCCACGCCCCAATTAGTGAGGCTGCTTCAACAACGATTTTCGCGTTATGAAAACGTAATTGTTGTCCCCAAGGCGATCGGTTCTTTCGAAGGAGTGGCCCAATTACGCTTAACGGGAGGGGATGGCGGTCTTAACAAAATCTGTGCGTCCCATGGTGTCCCTCTAAGTTCTGAAGAGTCGCAGGTCATTCAGGTTCCGATGATGAGATTGGATCAACTAATCACGGCCTTCGGCCTTCCCACGTACGTTAAAATCGATGTCGAAGGTTCGGAACGCGAAGTGTTGGTCGGACTGACACACCGCATACCGTTAGTTAGCTTCGAAGCAAACCTTCCAGAATTCAAAGGCGAAACAATAGAGTGCGTATCTCTCCTATCGGATGGTCTTGGCATGACTGAGTTTAATTACGCAAGAGAGGAGCCGCCGCAGCAATTGGAGTCGCCTCATTGGCTATCCGCTGCGGATATGATTTGGCGAATCGAAAATGCAATAGAGCGATATTTGGAAATTTATTGCCGCGCGGGAATGATAAGTTCGGCCGAAGGCGAACTTAAAAGAGGATGAACGGCAGCAGGCTTCCGGTAACCAACGCGCGACGACCACCGCTGCGCAGGACGCTCAATAAGGCGGTAAAAAATCACCGAGCAGACAATCGTTACCCAAAAGGCAACTGCCAAGGCTATC
>CAXSIG010000006.1:0-11044 GCA_964237255.1 uncultured Bryobacteraceae bacterium | reverse complement strand
AAATCGCACTGCAAGATTGATGACTCGGCCACCCACCGGCGCATGGATTAGATAGAGCGAATAAGAAATTAAACCCAGGAAAGCTAGACGTTTATCGGCCGCCAGGTCAACGAAAGCGATTACGAGGGCTGTTACCAAACTCGTACACGCGACTAGCATGCCGTCGTTGACGTAAGCGCCGATTGTGAGTAATCCCAGTTGCAAGAAATAGAAGCGGTGGTTACAACGCGCCGTTCGAAATTGGAAGGTCACAATCCCGAGCATGAATACAAACAGCCAATGGAAGATATAGGGACGTCCGGGGACTGCGATGGCCAGAATCGAAAGACAAATCAGAGCCGTGATCCGTATCTTCCGGGGCTTTGCATTAAGTAACGGAAAGAGAAGGCCGACCAGCAAGTAGTACTGCAGTTCGATCGCCAAGGTCCAGAAAACCGGATTCAGCCACGGATAACCCATGAAAACATTGGCATAGCCAAGGTGAACCAAGAGCTGCGCTGCGGAAACATGGAAGGGTGGTCCGCGGAAACCTGGCACGCGTGAGGTGAGGGATCCCAAGACGATGACGAGCAAAATCGACGCGAGATAGGGTGGGTCCAAACGCAAGATTCGTTTTAGCAAAAACCGCCCGTAATCCGCGAGCTGATAGCCGCCTTGAGCAAGCGCCAGCGGAATGATGAAGCCGGAAATGACAAAAAACATATTGACTCCCAACCAGCCGTATTCCCCCGACGTTTTAAGCCATCCAGAAGAGAGAAAATTCTCGTTTCCATTGGTTAGGTGGAACCAACAGACGGCGAGGGACGCGAAGCCCCGAAGCACATCGAGTGTCGCCAAGCGTTGCCTTGGCTGCGTCATGGGAGACAGCCTAGTGATGTTCATGCGCCCAAGTTAAATTTCCGCAAGGTTATTTCCTTCTATTCCGTGGACGAGGGGGGACCGCGCTGGAATCAGTCTGAAGGAAGTTTACTGACGCATTGGGCTCCGAACACCTCTTATCAAACCTCGGTTTAGATGCCGCCGCTCCGACCTAGCTAATCTCGATAATGATCGAGATGGAGTGAAAGCGTCAGAATTCGGAACAAATCGTTTGGTGAATCACTCCAAGCCTCCAAGGGTCTATCCCAAGGGTCACCGCCCCAAACGCGAGCTATAAGGCTCTTTGTCTCCTGCGACACCGACTCCCATCGTGCTCGTAAAGTAACGCTATTCTTGATATACCAAGCGAGATTTGGCCATGCTCCGTCCGTTGCCAGTCCGCCGGTCGGCAACTTCGATGGCCGTATTCGGCGCCGAACCCAGCCTTGGGCAAATGAAACAAGTTTGCGGGGAGTGGAGGAGCCAACGCGCCATCCAAAGTTTGCATCTTCTATCTTGTCTCCTGACCGACATATTCTTCTTACTACTTTAGCCCAAAGGTCGGCATTTAATTTCCATTCGGCGCGAGATTTCGAGTAACAATCCGCTACATGCTTGTCGGCCAAAAACGTGTCATACGGGTAAATGCGATACATGATCTGACCCGAAACCGACACGGTGTAACATGCAGGGCGGACTCGGCGATCTTCTACCAAGAGCCAGTCTGAATCCGAAACGAGGCTTTTGGGAGTCCCGGCAAAACACTCCTCTAATCGGTTTTGCACTTCGCGCTGAAACTCTTGAGGGAGATGCCGAGGGTAATTAGGTAGAAAACCCTCCACCCTTTCATGTGTAAGAACCTTGATTGGGAGATTACGGCCTGCCGCTCCCAAATATTTCTTTTCAAGGCCATAGCCCTTAAAGAGCCAGTCAGTGGTACAAGCGGTTAAAACTGTCCTGGCACCTAGCTCCCGCATCACCATGTCACGCGTTCCCAAGAAGTGATTGTCTTCTTGGGAAGACATTGCTCCGGAGATATGCGATCCCTCGGGTAGCCAGCGAGGGTAATAGTCATCGTCTCGCGCGAAGCCAACGTAGCGCACGCCGGCGGCGTCGCAGAGTTGACGCGATATGGCCGCTTCCTTGTTTGGGATGTCGTAGAGATTTAGTCCGATGATGTCGGAGGGGGATGCTGAGGCGAAAAGCACCGCGCGCGAATCCATTCCGCCACTCGTAAACGAAACAATCGGACCCAGCCTTGACAAGGTTCGAATATGAATGGCGTGACTTACTGCAGCGGCTAGCTCTTCGGCTGCTGCATCAATGTTTGGAAAGCGAGGCTCCAGATAAGGTTGCCAGTAAACGCGCTTCGAAACTGATCGAGAGCCGAGATCCCACTTCCAATGAGTAGCCGCACCGGCATACTTAATCTCTTTATAGTGAGTATGCGGCGGAGTAACCCTCCACGCACTCAGCAGCTCCGCAGCCGAGACTAAGTCACGGGTCGTGGATACCTGAGGATCATCGGCAATAGCATCGGCGAAAGTCGATATTACAGTCTGTTCCGGGTCGTTCGGTCTAAAAAGAAAGACCGGATGATAACCAAAATGGTCCGTGAGCAGATGCAGGACCTTGTCCCGGGGGTCCCAGATGGCCAGAAGAGCGGGACCGTTATGCCTCTCGACGGCGGCTACCCCGCCTTCGAGATATCGTCTAAGAAGCAGGCGATTACTTAGACCTCCTTCATACTGGACGAGCATCTCAGCTTCTTTCCAATTCTTTTCGTCCCAGGAAACTCTACCGCTTGTCACCACCCTGACTCTAGAGATCGGATCGAACGCGGGACCGAAGAGCGCGGGATCGTCATGACCTACCCAAGCCGCACAAAATCCGGGCTCCGCTATGATTCGCGTCTTCTCTTCAAAAAACTTTAACCTGTGCGCGGCGGCCTCGACGCGTACTCGATCGTTCACCCCTGCTAAAATGTATACGCCTGCCATCACGGTTTACGCTGAGAGGAGAAGTCCCGCCTACGCTTCCAAAGGCAAGAGAAACAAGCGGCGCATCCAGTCTCTGGCGGGGAAGTAGTGGAGAAGTATCGAGAGTTGACGCCCGAATCCGATTCGCAAAGCCATTAAATACCCGAGCAAAAAGACCGCACCCCATCCCAGGGAGCTTACCCAACCGACCGGTGCAATGCGCAGGCCCATGTTAAACAACGCGACCGTTCCCAACCATCCAACTGTCACCCCAGACGCTGGAGGAATTAAAGCCTCCGCCACCCCACGCAAAGAAATTGCTTTGCATTGACCTAACCAGAAGATGAGAAGGGTCGCGATTGCGGCTTGGATGCCAACCAATGATGCCACATAAATAACTAAACCGTGTGGCAACGCCCACCAGAGACTAAGCGCCGTTCCAATCAAGATTAGTATGTCGGCTATTAGACATTGATGCTGGCGATGTCTGGATAATAGTAGCATGTAACTTGAATAAACGACTGCTGCGATCGCACCCCAAGCCAACGTCCATGGCAACAGGGGTATGACTGGCCGCCATTTTGCACCATAGACCATTTCGACCACTGGCCGTGCCAGCACTCCCAAACAAACGGCGGTAGGTAGAACCGTCCAAGCCACAACTCTCAGCACCAATCCTCCTACTCTCTGGGAATCAACCCCGCTGTCGACTCTCGTTAGGATCGGGTAAATTGCGTAAACCAATTGGGTGGCGATTTTGTAGCAAAAGATCTGCGCCAACCCCATCGAACGGTTCAACACGCCGAGCGCTGCAAAACCCAGCACAAAGGACAAGACGCCTGACTCAAGAAGGTGTCGGCCGCTCAAGGTCAAACCGCTCCCGATACGAGCAACGCCAAACTTCCATGCCGGCTTGTAAGCGTCCCAAGACCAAACCCAGGTGGGCCGCCAACGCCGCCGGACGAACAAATCGTAGATGAATGGCAGCGTCACCATCAGCCCTGGCACCAACAGCGCGTATGTGCCGGCGCCGCAAAGGGCCATTACGATTGCGAGCGCCCCATTCATCAACAAGCCAACCCCGTGAAGCAATCGAAGAGAGCGCCAATTGAATTGTCGCTCGAACATTTTGCGTCGAACCTCGCACGGCCATTCAAGCAAGAACGTGATCGACATCACATGCAGCAGCGGCGCAACCGGCGCATAGGCAGGCCACCAGCGAAATCCAAAGGCGATAACATTGGTCGCCAGAAACATTCCAGTCTGCAGAACGGCGCCGGCGGTGAAATGTTCCTGAAAATTGGCGTCTTCGTCGCTCTTCACTTGGACTGTGTGAGCAATAAAGTTGCTGAAGGAAAAAATCGCGAGGAATCCGAGGACGCTTGAGACGAAGCTAAACTGTCCGTAGGCCGCCGGTGCGAGCAGCCGGACCAAAACGATCATCACCCCGAACTGAACCGAATCACGAAACACGTTGAATCCGGCGTTCCAGATAACAGCCGATCTCGCTTTAGCGCCAAAGTCTGTCATTTGTCGGCCTTCCTGATCAGGATCGAAAGCGAGTCGACTTGCTCCACGACCTCGAACCTTTTGTCGAATCGAATATGCTCTTCGAAATATTGGTAGGAACCGAATGTAGCGACATTCGGATTATGTGATGGAAGACGAGTATCATGGAGGGCAATCGCTCCGCATGCACTCACTCTAGGAGACCAATCCCGCCAATCCTGTTTGATGCCTTCCAACGAGTGGTCCGCGTCGATAAATACAAAGTCAAAGTCTCCCTCAATCGCGCGCGAAGCTCGATGACTCAGCATCTCGACAAACCTCACTCGATTGCCTGGCCGCACCTTTTTGACTTCGCGTTGCGCAATCCACTTTCCCCAGCAGATACCTAGACGACCGGGAAGGAATGGGTCGATAGCGTATAATTGAGCGTCGGGCCCGATAGTTCGGAGAAGAATCGCCGTGGTGAAGCCTTCAAAGACTCCGATTTCGACTAATCGCTTCTTTCCGGAAGCAAATTGGACGAGCGCAGCTCTTTCCGCCTCGGTGGTTTGCGTATTCGCCGATTCGATATCCAACAGATACTTCAGCAGGTGTAAAAATGTCCCAGCCAAGTTATTATTTCTTCCGATGAACCTTGCGATCTACGACAACTCTGACTTCAAACGCGGCGTGCCGCGGTGGAAAGAGGCGCTTTGGACGGCGGTGCGGTGTTTATTTTTCCAGAATGCCCTGCCTTGGCCGTCGCAAATACGGGTCGCGCTTTTGCGCGCTTTCGACGCTAAGGTTGGCGCAGGCGTGGTCATCAGGGAGAACGCGAACATCTCCTTTCCGTGGCGGTTGAGCGTCGGCGACCACGTTTGGATCGGGGAGGATGTCGGGATTCTCAGCCTGGCGCCCGTGATAATCGAGTCGAATGTGTGCATCTCGCAGCGAGCTTATCTCTGCACTGGGTCCCACAATTTCCGGTCGGAGACGTTCGATCTGGTAACGCGGGCGATTACCATCCGCTCCGGGAGCTGGATTGCGGCCGGCGCGGTCATATTGCCGGGTGTGGAAGTCGGGGAAGGTGCCGTCGTGGCGGCGGGCGCAGTCGTTAGCACGGATGTTCCGCCAAATTCGCTTGTCCGCGGAAACCCTGCGATCGTGGTGAAGCGGATCGAGCGCACTCGCGGTGAAAGTTGAGAGAAGATAATTACTTGTATCGTTGTATCCTTGAACTAGAAATCGACCTTCCGGCCTTCGGGATTGGTGTTCCACTTGGCGGAAGGTGAATCCTGAACAATGGAACACCCGTTCCAGTCTCAAGGAGGCTCCTTCCACAGGGAGGAATTGAGATTCCGTGCCGCGGAATACGATTCCCTTCGATAGGAATCTCCATTTCAAGGGCGAGGAAGCACATTCCTAATCTGCGCTTCGTCACAACCCGTTTTAAGCCAACATTTTAGCGCTCAACCTTGGCATTGCTTCTTGCATCCGGCGAAATGGTGAAACCTTGCCAACGGCGACGAGCAAGACTCAGCGCATCAAATCTGCATTCTCATTTATGCGGGAATTCTCATGCCATTCTCCAGGTTACTTCAAATCTGGCGTGGTATTTGCTGATATTATCACTCAAATCCGCATGAAATTATTCATGCGGCAACAATGCGGTGAAGATCAGAATGTAATATATGAAAGCTCCAAAGGAGATAGCGGGTAAGCTAAAGAAGGTAGAAACCGCCTGGGAAACACTTGCTCCGACGAAGTCGTTCGGAGGAATGACCCTCGATCAGTTCAAAGCGACGGTGAAACCGTCACTGGACGCTCGTGACAGCCTGCAAACGGCGGACACGCAGCGGACGGAAACGAAGGTGCAGCGCGAGCAGAACGACGCGAAGTCGCTAGATGCGTTGCAGTTAGTGGTTAATTCCATTAAGGGCGATCCGACAGAGGGAGGCGAAGACGGCGCGCTCTATGCGGCCTGCGGTTATGTCCGCAAGAGCGACCGGAAAAGCGGCCTTAGCCGCAAAGCCAAGACCGCTACCCAGCCGATCAAAGGCGCTT
This sequence comes from uncultured Bryobacteraceae bacterium, assembly GCA_964237255.1. GTDB lineage: Bacteria > Acidobacteriota > Terriglobia > Bryobacterales > Bryobacteraceae > JALYXI01. Next base: position 4,655 of record CAXSIG010000006.1, on the reverse strand, counting down.
AAAAGTTAAGCGCGCTAGAACCGGAGCCGGGCTGTTAGAAGCAGCCCGGCTCTTTTCTTTTTGAAGCTGATCCTTTGCCAAATAGGAAGCAAAATTACTTTTCTTCTACTTCGATATCGCAAAACCCTCCGCGGAGTCCCGGGCGGAATTCCCACTTAAAGTTCCGGTCGCCCATCACCCCGTCTTGCGACCCACCTCCAACTTCCGACTTCGGTCTCCGACGTTTTCCACTTTCTACTTTCCAAAAAAACATGCTGCCGCCCGTGGTCGTGCCGTGCGCGAAATCGCGAACCGCAATCCCCGTTTCCAACTTCAATTCTGGTTTTCGCCTCATTTCTGAGACCGCCGCCCTCTTCGAGAAATCGAATGAGAGCCCGCCATTTTGTATTACGGAGTTTCGCAGGGAAGGTTTTTCTTTTTTTGATTTTTTTGGGCGACGAAACTTCGCTGCCCTCTTTTCGCCCTCTGCAATTATCCGTTTCAGGTGGACGATTTCTCATTCCGCGTTCTCACTTTGAACTCGGAAACCGCGTCTGGAAGAACGATCGAGGGCTGCGTGGAAACTGCAGAGTTCGCGCAGCAGGGCGTTGTAACGTGAGTAGGCGTCTCCCTCCATCTCCCGAAGCAGGCCGTACAGTCTCAGCTCTGGGTCGGGGCCGGGGACGACCGCCGCCGCGGATAAGAGCCCGGAATCAATCAAGCGGGTCCTTCCGATGGCGACCAGGCACGCTGCGATAGTGAATCGACCGGCCGCGACATCGAGCAATCCCTGCCAGATGAGTTCTCCCCCGGGAAAATGCGTTCTCCAGTGATCAATCATTTTGCACAGAATTCTTCCACAGCCTGGCGAAAGGAATCCGGATCAATCGCAGGATATCTAATCAGGCCCGGCTGGATCGATTCAAAAAAATCCAGGAGACGATCGCGACTGACCAGACCTCGCGCGAGACTTAGGAGCGCCGGGGCGATTCAGATTAGCGCAGTGGCGGAAGCTCTTCACGGAAGGAATACATCAACCTGAACAATACGCGCGCTTTCCAGAGGCGAGGAATAAAAACGCGGGGCTGGGAAAGCAGGCGGAGGAACCAGCCCAGGTAAAACCGATCGGCCAAATCGGGGATGGCAACCTGATCGCCGGTGATAAATCCGAGCGCACCGCCGACGCAATGGATAGCCGGCCGATAGCCCGTGCACTCGCGCAAATACCAGCCGAGCTTCTCCTGCGCGCCGGCGCCGAGGCCGATGACGATGTTCTGCGGCCGCCGTGCGCGGATGATCTCGAGCAGAGTTTCGTCCTGCACGGTGGTCGCATAGATCGGCGCGACATAGCAGTCCGCCGCATTCGCGGTCCGGCCGTGGGCCGCCGTCCAGGCGAGCAATTTCTTCCGGGCACTCTCGTTTGGTAAAATCCAAAGCACCTCGCCCTCGCGCGCGATGGATGGCGATGCGAGAAGCTGCTTCAGATAAGCCAAGCCGGAGATGCGTTGCATTTTGCGGCCGCGCAGGATTCGCCAGAGCGAAACCATCAGCCCGCTGTCGGGCAGGACAAGATCGGCGCCGAGGATTGCGCGTCGATAATCGGCATCGCGCAGAAAGCGATCGAAACAGGTGCCCGAAGGTGCGACGACCAAGCCGCCAGGAGCCATGCGATCGACCGCTTCCACGGCTGTGCCATTGAAGAACGATATTCCGAGGATCCGTTCATACTGAGTCGCTATCACGGAGGAGCGGCTGAATTCCGAGTTAATCCAAGACCTCGTCGAAAATCTTCTGCAACTTCGTCAGGATGTCCGGCTGCTCTTTCAACTCCACCAGCGGGCGGAGTTCATCCCAAATCTGGTCGATTTTCAGCTTTCGCCCCTGGCGCATAACGATGCTGCGCACATCGGCCCAATCGATATCGCGGCTCGCGAACGCTTTGTGTACAATTAAGTCTTCCGCGCTGCAGGTTTTTAGCGCCAGCGATGATGAGATTTTCCAGTCGCTCGCGCGAGCGATCGCATTTTCCTCGAAGGATAATCCTCCCAAGGCGATATCCAGTTCGACGCCCTTGCTCGAATAAAGAAAGACGACTCGGCGTCGTAGAGCCAGCTCGCGTTCGTCCGGCAAACGTGTGCGAAATTTCTCCAACAGCGCGTCGACAAATTTTTCTTCGCCGGAAAAGCCCGTTAAAAGCGTGAGGTCAGCATCCTCGGTTTGGCGCGGATCCGCCCAACGTTGCACTGCGATCCCACCGATAATGCAGAAGCTCCAGCCACGGTCGACACAGAATTGTTGCACCTCGGCCGCGGCAAGGAAAATCTCGTTCACCGATCGGGATAGGCAAACTTTGCAAAAAGCCGCTGTTGTTCGACCAAGCCGGACGATCGCCGCCGTTCGCGCCGGCGCTCAGGATCGTCTATGCGCGAATCCATCACCAAAAGCGCTCGACGAGTTCCTTCTTCTTCGGTCATGGCGCGCAGCTCTACCTTTTTCATCCGCTCGAGTTCCGGGCCGATGCGTTTCCAATTTTCCACCCAGGCTCGCATCTGCTCTTTCTCGGAAAGGGCAGCGATATGTTTCCGGTCCACGGCGCAATCTATCCCACGAGTGGCAAATTAGAAACGAGAAAGTCTGGTTAGAAAATCGCCAAACCTGATACCTTAGTCCTGCTTTGCAAAGTCAGATGATAATGAAGGATGGCTCCGTCCGGCAAGGGACGATTCGGCCTATTCCGAGGCAGAGTGCGGTTCTATTCCTGACGGTCGGCGTGCTCTGGTTCATCCTCTGCCGGCAACTGAGCAACGAGTGGTCGGCTAACGAGCAATATAGTTACGGGTGGTTCGTTCCTTTCTTCGTGGCTTATCTCTTTTGGCTGCGCTGGGAGAACCGACCGGGAAAAGTCGAAAGGAGAAAGGCTAAATTAGAAAACTCGGCCGCTGGCTTCCGAGCTCGGACCTCCTTTCTTCTACTTTATACTTTAGCCTTTCTACTTTCAGCCGCCCTCCTGCCCATCCGCCTTTTCGAACTGGCTAATCCCGACTGGCGGTTACTCAGCTGGCTGCACGCGCTGGCCGTGGTCGGCTTAACCTTATTGGTTATCGGTTATGGAGGCGGAAGAAACGCCGTTCGGCACTTTGCCTTTCCCGTTTGCTTCATCCTGGTCGCAGTGCCGTGGGTCACGCCGATCGAAGCGCCGATCGTCCAGGGCTTGATGCGTGTGGTCGCAGCCATCGCCTGCGAAGCGGTTAACTTGTTAGGCATTCCCGCGCAGCTGGAAGGCAGTGTCATTCGCATCAGTAGCGGCGTGGTTGGCGTGAACGAAGCCTGCAGCGGCGTGCGCTCGCTTCAGACTTCGCTGATGATCGGCTTACTCTTCGGCGAGCTGAAACGGTTCAGTCTCGGCCGCCGCATCGCGCTCGTGGCCGGAGCTCTCACGCTCGCCTTTGTGGCTAACTGTGCTCGTGCGCTTTTTCTAGTCTGGATCGCTGCCACACGAAATATCGCCGCGGTCGGGCAATGGCATGACCTGGCCGGTTACCTTATCCTTCTCGCCGTCTTCTTCGGGACAATGCTGCTGGCGGGGAAAGTAGAAAGTAGCAAGGCTAAAGTAGAAAACAGGGAGGATGCAGATTTCACAACTCTCACCTTTCGACTTCCGCCGTTCCCGTTTTCTACTTTAGCCTTTCTACTTTCTACTTTCAGCTGGCTTCTTCTTGTGGAAGCCAGCGTCTCAGCTTGGTATCGCGTGCACGAGCGCAACCTTGTCACGACCCAAACCTGGGGCGTGAAGTGGCCGGAAAGCAATCCCGGCTATCGCGAAATCAAGATTGATGAAAACGTCAAAACTACTTTGCGTTATGACACGGGTCGCGAGGCTACCTGGCCTCTCGCGTCTCCTGCTAACCAAGAACCGATAGCAAGTAACTCCCGCGCGAGCATTTCCATGTTTTTCTTCCGCTGGAACCCGGGCACGACCAGCATCCTTCGGGCGCGCGCGCATCGCCCTGATATTTGCCTGCCTAACACCGGCTGGAAGCTAACGAAGGACAATGGCGTGCGCGGTTACTCAACGAACGACGGCCTGACCATGCCTTTCCGGCATTTCACCTTTACGCGACCCGGCCCGGAGAATCTCGCGGTCCAGGCGCACGCCTTCTTCTGCGAAAGCGAAGACCGCATCCCGCGCGATGAACTCAATCGTTTCAGCGTGACCGCGGGAACGACCAGCAACTGGATGCGATCGGATCGCGTGCGCGTGGTCTTGCAAGGTCTGCGTAATCAAGGCCAGCAAGTCCTCGAGATTGTCATCATGACGCCGCATCCAGTGCCTGACAGTTTGGTCGAAACGGAATTTGCCGACCTTTTAAGGCAAGTCGTCCACTAAAAGTCGTCCACAGATTTCGCAGATTCTCGCAGATTGCGGAAGCCGCTGCGGCCAATCGCCAAGCTCACATCAGCCTCCCCTCCGAATAATCTGCGGGAATCTGCGAAATCTGTGGATAACCTCTCCCTCATGCGCGCCGACCAATCGATGATAACCGCGGAGGAGTTGCGCGTGCGCCAACAAAAACGCCGCCGCATCGCGCTCCTGCTCGCGGTCGTCTTCGTCCTCGGCCTCGTCATCTTCCTCGCCGCGCGCCCTACCCGCGACGCCATCAAAAGTTGGCAAGCCC
>CAXSIG010000005.1:14097-25530 GCA_964237255.1 uncultured Bryobacteraceae bacterium | reverse complement strand
CGATGGTCAAACTAAAAACTGGCCGGGCCCACCGCAATCACGCGCACTAAAGTTTCGCGGGATCGATCCGCCATACGGTGTGTTCGCGCAGGTTCGACAGGAAGACCGACCCATGTGCCACGCGAATGGAATCCCCGCCATTGCCAAACCACTGCCGCACCACTTTATTGGTCGCGGGATCGATCTCAGAAATCGGAATCTGAAACACCGTCGCCCAAACATGGCCATCGCCGAAAGCGATCTCACCACCACCACCGGGGACGCCAACCTCCACTGAAGCGAGCACCTTCCCGCTCTTCGCTTCCACGCGAGAAACCGTTCCGTCGCCCTGATTTAAGGTCCAGATCGAACCGCCTCCGTACGTTAAAAATCGCGGCCCCGGCCCGACTTCAATCGAATGCGTCACCTGATTCGTTTTCGCATCCACACGCGTCAGCATGTTTTTCTCGGGAGTGGTGACCCACACGCCGCCTTCTGCGTAGAACACCGCTGCGGAATTCGCCGGGATCGTAATCTCTGCAGCAACCGTATTCGTCTTCGGATCGATGCGCGAAAGCTTGCCCGCTTTATTCGTCACCAGCCACACGGCATCGGTGCTGGCTGCAATGCCGCCCTCGCTTTCGGACGGGCCAACGGGCACCGTAGCTTCCACCGTGTTGTCCGACATCTTCACGCGGGAGACCGTGTGATCGCCACAGTTGGGGACCCACACACTTCCGAAGCCCGTCGTTAATCCTGAACACGGTTTCGCCCCAACGGTAACGGTAGCAGCGATCGTGTTCGTCTTGATATCCAATCGGTGCACCGTGTTCTTCGGCCCGTTTGAAACCCATACTGCATCGTTCGTCACGACTTGCCAGTCAGGAGTTCCACCCGTGTCAAAGATTGCGACCGGCGTGATTGCGGTCATTTCCCGCCGAACGCCTGGCGTCGTAACGCCGGGTCGCGGAGGGCGCTTGAACTTTTTCTTGGCGTCCGGCGCTGGAGGCTGAGTGCCCTCCTGTACCTGCCCTGTCAGCGCAAACAACCCGCAGCCCAGCCCGAATCCAGCTGCCATCAACATCCACTTTTGTGTTCGCATTTTATTCCGCCAATGTTGCTGCAATGCGCCGTGGATCAATCTTCCAGACCGTTCCCTGCGCCACATTCGAAAGCCAGATGGCTCCCGCAGTCGTCGTAATCGCTCCGCCGCCGCTCCCGATGAATTGCTGAACAACCGCTTCCTTCTCCGCCGTGGGATTGATGCGCGTCAAGGGGAACCCGGTCATGGTAACCCACACCGAGCCCTCACCTACCGCTATGCTTCCACCCACACCCGGCACTCCAAGATCGATGGACTTCGCAACTTTGTTCGTCTTCGGATCGATCCGATCCACCTTGCCGTCCTTCTTGCATAACACCCAGATGGAACCCTCACCGGATGCGAGCGCTTCCGGTTGCGACGAGACTTCCACCTCGTTCATCAGGACGTTGGTCGCAGGGTTGATACGAAACACCTTGTTCTCATTCGGGCAAGCGAGCCAGATTGATGTCTCGGCAAACAGGAGACTCCGGCAACCCACGGGAACGCGCATTTCGCCCACTACCGCATTTGTATCCGGATCGACGCGCGAGAGCGTGGTGCGATCGTCGGTTATCATCCAAACGCTGTCGGCGCTGGCCGCTATCGCGCTCGGCACGGAAGCGGTTCCGGTAACGATCTTGGCCTTCTCCTTGAGCGTCTTCGAATCCAGACGCCGCAGCGATCCATCGGCGCAGGACGCTATCCAGAAGCTGGTGAAGGCTGAAATCATTCCTCCGCAGGGCTTCGCTATATCTTTGGCCGAGGCGGTTACCTTCGCGGTCTTCGCATCGACCTGATCCAACCCGCCCGATGCGTTTGGAAAATACGCGGACCGCTCAAAAAACAGCCATTCCGGCTTACCTGCCGCGGGAATTTCGTTCTCTGCCTTTAAACTGGCGAACGGGATCTGCACTCCCGGAGTTTTGATGCCTTTTACGACTGGTGGTTCATGCTTAGCCTTCCCGGCAAGAGCCGCAACGGCCAAGCACAGCATTACCGCCATGCGCATAGATAGTAGTCCTTAAGCAAAGATTGGCCCCGGTTCACAGGACGGGAATCCGGCCGCATGGGCGGAAGAACCAGTTTAACGTGCCGCATTGACTTTGTTACGCCGTTTTATTCATACTCCTAGTCGCTTGTCCTCCCTTCGAATCGCCATTCTTACAGCGGCATTCGCTGCCGCTCCCGCGCTGGCCGCGGATGTTAACGAAACTGCGATGCTGCTACAGGAACTGATTCGCGTCGATACCAGTAACCCTCCCGGTAACGAAGCGAAGATGGCCGACTATCTGAAAGCGAAACTTGCGCCGCTCGGCTTTCAGATTGATATTATCCCCACACCCGCGCCCGGAAAAGCCCACTTCATCGCGCGCCTGAAAGGTGACGGGTCGAAGAAGCCGATCCTCCTTGCCGCCCATGCCGATGTCGTCGGCGTGGAGCGCGAGAAGTGGACGGTCGATCCCTTTGCGGGCGTTCTCAAAGACGGATACGTCCTGGGCCGGGGCGCCATCGATTTCAAGGGCGGCTTGGCCGTTTTCCTCCAGGCAGTCATCATGCTGGCGAAGAACAAGGTGCATCTTACGCGTGATGTGATTTTCCTATCTGAGGCGGATGAGGAAGGCGGCCAGTACAACACGGTATGGCTCGCCAAAGATCATTGGGACAAGATCGATTGCGAATTTTCTCTGAACGAGGGCGGGTGGATCGTCAAGAATCCTGATGGAACGGTACGCTATATAAGCATTTCCACGGCAGACAAGTCCAGCGTCTCGCTTCTATTCACTGCAAAGGGGACGTCGACTCACTCCTCCATGCCGCGCCCTGATAACGCGATCTTTACGTTGTCGAAAGCCATGGCGAAAATGGCTGACTACGATACGCAACCGAAGCTGATCGATAGCACCCGCGATTTCTTTACGACTCTCGAAAAAACCAGTAAGCCGCCGATGTCCGGCTATCTGCACGATTTGGTCAACAGCGAGGATCCTGAAAAACGGAAAGCCGCGGATGCGGCTATCTCCCAGGACCCGCTTCTGCACGCGATCATGCGCAACACCATCGCTCCGGTGTTTCTGAGTGCGGGATTTCGTGGAAATGTGATTCCGGGCTCCGCCGAAGCCACCCTCAATTTCCGTACGATTCCAGGCACTAACGTGGAAGAGCTAATTAGCGAGATGAAGGCCGTGATCAACGATCCCCGTATCGAGATCACAACCGCTACCGGGAAGGGAATGCCCGGCGGCGGCACGGCTTATGAGGAATACCAGAAAATGGCGCAACGCATGAAGCCATCTACCAAGGACAGCGACTTATTTCGTGCGTTGGTGAAGCAAGCGAATGCCGTGTTCCCCGGCGTACCTGTGACCACCTACCTCTTTCAAGCCGGAACCGATGCAGCCGCCTGGCGCAGCAGGGGCATTCCCGTTTATGGCATCTATCCCTACCCCATCAGTGCGGACGACCTTACCCGCATGCATGGAAACGATGAGCGCGTCCCGGTCGAATCGCTACGGCAGGGAACTACTCTGATCTACAACACTCTTTTGCAGATAGCCGCTCAATGAGCCGGCTGGTGTGTCTTGGGTAATCCTAAGAGTGCTCCCAAAGCTGCTAAATCCCCAGTCTGTGACCAGGATCTGTCGAGCGAGAGCGGCTCAAAATTCGTCGTCCTCTTTCTTCTTGTTCTTCCGGCGCATGAAGACAATAACCAACAGCAGCACGGCTAGAGCGCCGGCGACAACTTGAACCATGGTTTGGGACATCGGAATTTCTTCTCCTTAGAAACCCAAGAGTATACAGGAAAGTTCCATGTGATCCAAACGGCAATTTCCCTTGCTTGCTTGTATTCGAAAACCGTGTAGACTGTGGTTGAGAAGCGTGGCTGCAAAGCAGGTGTGGGCTTCCCAATTTTTGATCCAACACTCAAAAATTAAGGGAGACCGCTCAAGCGGCGCCGGTGTGATGGTCTCAGCCGGGAAACCGGAGGGTGACCCCTAAAGGCGTTCGGTGGTTTCCCGCCCTTTCGAAAGAAGGGTCAAAACGGGAAGTAGAAAGCACGGCCCAGCGGTACGCTTCTCTTTATGTTTCCGCAGGAACGGGCGCAGGCGGCGGTGGTGCGACGCGAACCGCGCTGGCCGCCATCTTACCGGTCCGGTCCATACCCATTTCAAATAGGACCTTAGCACCGGGAGTAAGATCCGAAGCTTGGCCTTCCGTCAGCCGTGAAATGTGGAAAAAGACGTCACGGCCACCCATTTCCGGGCGCAAAAATCCAAAGCCCTTTTCTTCGAAATAAGTAACTACGGAACCGGGTTGTTCCGCATTCGCATCTTCCCCTTCGGCAGTCGCGGCCTGGGCATGAGCCGGACGGGAAGTTTTATCGCCGACGCCCTGTTTAAGAAGCGCTAAATCATCTTCCGTAAGTTCACTTGGCCGCGTCGACGGAGCGGGCATCTTTAGGCCGGGATTCTTTTTGAGCGATTCCTCAAAAAGACGTTTTTGTCTTGCGTTCAAACGAATAGGATCCTGATCCGAAACGGCCGCGTTAGGACGCTGCCGCAGCAGGTGCGGGCGCGGCTTTTTTGCGCGTGGCCTTCGCGCGCTTCTCTGCGGGCGGTTGGCGATCGCTCTTTTTTAGCGAACCCAACACCATCTGCGAAATGAATTTCTTCTCACCGTGATCGTCGAACTTAATCACGATCCGTTCATCGGTGTGCGACACCACGGTGCCCAGGCCGAACTTCGCGTGTTCCACCTGCGCGCCTTGGCTGTAATTACTCGATGCCATTTAAGACAATAACTCCTTGGGATGTCTCGACGCTCCACGGGCAAACTGAGCCTATGAAGAGGCAAAAACTCTTCCAATAGTACCACGCGACCTTGTGTCGTCCGGAATCCCGCTCTGGCCGCTGGCGGTCAAGTGGAAATCATGTAACCGTTTCTTCCGAAGCACTTAGGGGGTGAGTAACCTACCCCAAACAATTTCCACGGCCGCCGTTTCCGCATCGCGGTTTTCAAGCGCCTTCACTAAGATATGGGTTTGTGGTCGCAGCACATCCGGCATTACCTGCACTCCATCGTTCAAACATCGTGTGTCGGGGACCAAATAGATGGTCTTCACACCATCGAACCGAGTGCGCAGCTTCAGCACATTCTCCGAAATCTCCGTCACAATACCGACGTACTCCAGGAGAGCGCCGTTAATTGGGGCCTCGCTCTTTTTCCGAAAGAGACGAAGATGGCCTTCAAGAACCGGAGGCCGCGGCGCGGTTCGGTCCAGCACATGAATCATCCGGGCGTACAATCCACCGCGGTCGCTAATTACCTCAAGGAGTTCTCCGTTGTGAAGCGAAGCGCCGGGAATTCTCTCCCGCTCGCGCTCAATCCACGTTCTGTTGTCGAAGGTGAACCGGTAGATGTCGCCGGGCGCAGATCTGAGGCTGATTGCGTTCCCTTGCAAGTCGAAGACTACACCGCGTACCAAGCCTGTTCGAGCGGGTTCACCGATCAGTGCCGCAGTCCCCAGGGCCGCGACGCTCAAGAGTTTGTTCACAGCCGTATGGGTGAAGACTAGCACGGGCGGGTGTTCTATTGCGTTAGAGCGCGCTTGGCCATACAACTTGCTACCATCGCGCGTATGCGAGCCGTTCTCTGCATTGCTTCTCTTCTCTCTCAGGCGGCGCCGGTGAGCGCGCAAACAAAGCTCCCACCAACTCCCGCTGAATACGGCAAGTGGGAAACGCTCCTTCCGGCCGGCACGAACGGCGGTCTCTCGCCCGATGGAAAGTGGATCGCTTATGTGGTGAACCGGTCGAATGGCGAAAATGAGTTGCGCGTTACCAAGGTGGAAGATAAGTCAACTAAGTCGATTCCGTTCGGAACCCAGCCCGTGTTTTCCTCCGATAGTCGATGGCTTTCCTACAGCATCGGATACTCCGAATCGCAGCAGGAAAAAATGCGCAAAGAGAAAAAAGCGGTGAAATCAAAACTCGGCTTGATGAGTTTGGCTACGGGCGAGCAGTCCGTGACGGAGGGCATCCAAACCTTTGCGTTCAGCCCAACAGGAACATGGATCGCCATGCGTCGATACCCTCCGGAAAAAACGCCGGTGCCCTCCCCCGTCGGTTCGAACGCTGATACGGCGGATGAAGAAAATCCCCCAAGCGCCACGGTGATTGTTCGCAATTTGGCGAACGGCCGCGATACGGTGCTGGGAAACGCTACCGAGTACGTCTGGCAGAACCTTCCCTCAAGCGGGCGATTGTTGGCCGTCGCCATCGCGACCGAAGACAAGACGGGGAACGGAATCCAGGTCTTCGATACGGCAACGGGTTCGTTGCGCACACTCGATTCTTCTTCCTCGATTTACAGCGGTCTTTCCTGGAGGGAAGACAGTTCGGACTTAGCGGCGCTGCGCGCCAATGTCGATGAACATCGCGAAGGCGCCGCCAACATCGCTCTCGCTTGGCGTTATGTGGGGGAACCGAACGAAACGGCGTATCGTTACGACCCAGGGTCCGACAAGGCGTTCGCCGCAGGAATGCGGATTGTCACATATCGAAAGCCTTCTTGGTCGAACGATGGCGGAAACGTGTACTTCGGAATTTCCAAATGGTACGACAAGCCGGCGACGCTAAAAAAGGACGACAAGGCAGCTGAGCCCGAAGAGCAGCCCAACGTCTCCGTATGGCATTGGCGCGATACGGACGTGATGCCTAAGCAAGCCAAAGGTGCGGCGCAGGACCGGCAGAAAAACATGCTCGCCGTATGGACGTTGGACGAAAATCAGGCAGTTCAACTCGGGCGGGATTTCACCAGTCGCTTGGGCATGCTAAAGGACCAGAAAGTATTGTATGGAACCCAGTGGCAGCCGTACGCAATGGAACGTTCCATCGGAAGACCGGCTGCGGACCTCTTCTTTATCGACCCAGCCACGGGTAAGACGACCAAAATCAAAGACCGTCTGTCGAACGACAATTCGATCCAAGCCAGCCCGAGCGGGCATTACCTGCTTTATGTCCAAAATGACCACTACTGGACGGTGAACGTAGCGACTCAGGCGGTAGTCGACATAACGGCCAAAGTCAAAACGTCGTTTGTCGATCGCGAGTCCGACTTTACCGTCAAGCAGTTACCGACGTTTGGCGTAGCGGGATGGACCAAAGATGACGCGCAGGTAATTCTTTATGACAAGTTCGATTTGTGGAGTGTCGCGCCGGACGGTTCTAGCGCGGTGCGGCTATCTAACGGCTCACCGGATCAGACTCGATACCGCTATGTTCGCCTTGATCCGGATGAGGAATTTATCGACGCGAGTAAGCCGCTATATCTCAGTATGTTCGGCATCTGGAGTAAGAAATCGGGATATGCGCGGTTGAACTTACAAGGCGGGGATCCAAAGACAGAAACCCTGGTCTGGGAGGATCGAAGCGTCGACCGTTTGGGCAAGGCCAAGAATGCCGATGTATATTCCTACATAAGCCAGAGGTTTGAGGAGCCGCCGAGTATCCATGTCGGTGGTTCGGACTTGAGCAAAGCCGGCGCCGTAGCTACCACCAACCCTTTCCATGGCGATTACGCCTGGGGACGATCGGAACTAATCGAATATAAGTCTCCAAAAGGCGTGCGACTGCAAGGTGCGCTCTTCTATCCGGCGGGATACCAAGCGGGCAAGAAATATCCCATGGTTGTCTACATGTATGAGAAGCTGTCGGACGGTTTACACCGCTATAGCTCTCCTTCGGAACGCAATTACTACAACCCATCCGCTATTACCAGCCACGGCTATTTCTTATTGATGCCGGATATCGTGTTTCGTCCGCGCGAACCGGGCCTTTCGGTGGAAGAGTGTGTAACAGCGGCGGTGAAGAAGGTAACGGAGAAAGGCTTGGTGGATGAGAAGAAGATCGGCGTTATGGGCCATTCGTGGGGTGGCTTCGATTCGGTGTTTCTGGCGACGCACTCGCACATGTTCGCGGCGGCTGTGGCGGGAGCCCCGATCACGGACCTGATCAGTAACTACGGCAATCATCACTGGAGTGTCGGGATCGCGGAGACCGACCACATCGAAACCGGACAGCAGCGTATGGAAGTTCCTCTTTACGAAGATCTCCAGGCCTATATTCGGAACTCGGCGGTCTTCCATGTTCAAAACATGACGACGCCTCTGATGATCGAGGTAGGGAACAACGACGGCACGGTGTTCTTCCATCAAGGCGTCGAGCTTTATAACATCGCCCGGCGTGCTGGGAAAGAAGTGGTCCTGCTGGAGTATGCGGGTGAAGATCACGGTCTCAGTAAGAAAGCGGACCAGATCGATTACCAGCGGCGCATCTTCGCATGGTTCGGCCACTATCTGAAGGGTGAACCCGCGCTGCCATGGATGGAAAACGGCGAGACGTATCTGGATCGTCAGCGGGAGCTTAAGAAAGTTTCGCGAAACTAACAATGAAAATTTCGGATCACGTACGCCCGCAGGACTTAGCCGGCGGGGTTCAGCGGCTCTTTGCAGCCGGCAGCGAGAAAACGCTCCGGTTAGATCGACGATGGAAGACCAGCGACGGCGCTCCGGTTTTCACCGCCGCGGGCAAGTATGCGGCCCGTGGATGGACGCAGTGGACGCACGGATTTCAATACGGTAACGCGTTGTTCTGCTTCGACATTACCGGCCAGGACGACCTGCTGCAGGTAGGATTGCGGCACACGCTGGCCGACATGCCGGAGCACCTGACCCACATCGGCGTCCACGATCACGGCTTCAACACGTTGTCCACGTACGGGCAGGTCTACCGGTTTCTGCAGGAAGGTCGGATCGATCCCGACCCATGGAAAGCTCGCTACCTTGAGTTGGCGCTACGAGTTAGTGGGGCGGTGCAAGCGGCGCGCTGGACGCCGCTTCCGGAGGGCTTGGGATACGTGTATTCATTCAATGGGCCGCAATCGCTGTTCATTGACACCATGCGAACCATTCGATCCTGCGCGATGGCGTATCTGCTGGGGCACACGCTTTTAGGCGAGCAGGATCAGGCAGTGAATCTGTTGGAACGTCTCGTCACGCATGCACGCACCACGGCGAGATACAACATTTTCTACGGAACGAATCGTGACGGTTATGATGTGCCCGAACTGCGCGGACGCGCGGTGCATGAAACATTGTTCAACGTGAACAACGGGTCGTATCGGGCGCCCTCGTCGCAGCAGGGCTTCTCGCCATTTACCACCTGGACGCGCGGACTTGGTTGGGCAATGCTTGGGTTTTCGGAGGAGCTTGAATTCCTGACGCAATTACCCGACGCGGAATTCGGCCATGGCAACATACCGACTAAGTCCGACGTGCTCGCGACAGTCGAGTCCGCCGCCCGAGCAACGTGTGACTTCTATATCGACCAAGGCACCTCCGTCGACGGCATCTGTTATTGGGACACAGGCGCCCCCAACCTGCATCGTTTGGGAGATTGGAAACAGGCTCCCGCCGATCCATTCAATGCATTCGAGCCGGTCGACGCGTCGGCAAGCGCCATTGCGGCACAAGGTTTGCTCCGTCTCGGCACGGCTCTGGGGGATGCCGGGAAGCGGTATCTGCAGGCCGGCCTCACCGTTGCGGAAACGCTATTCAAGGAGCCCTATCTTTCCACATCGTCCGAACACGAAGGCATTCTTCTCCACTCCATTTATCATCATCCGAATGGCTGGGATTACGTGCCGCCGGGCTCTCCCATCCCCTACGGCGAATCGAGCATGTGGGGCGATTACCACTTGCTTGAGTTAGGCCTGCTGGTCAATCGAATGGCAGAAGGCCGCTACTACACATTTTTCGACGCCGCTCTAAAGGGCCGTAATCAGAGCGCGTGAATTGAAGGCGCGATCGGTTAGCCTGCAATTCTGTTTCTGCCTTCTTGCCGCATTCGCGATCATCGCGCTACGTAATCCCGATTGGTGGGTGCACCCGCAGATCTTTGCGGAAGACGGACTCATTTTCATGTCGCAACAGGGAGCCTTTGGCGCGAGAGCGTTTTACATCCCTTACGTCGGGTACCTGCACTTGATTCCCAGACTCATCGCTTGGGTTGCATGGCCTTTACCCGCATTGGTGCAGCCGATGATATATCAGGTTTGCGGGATCGCCGTTGCAAGCGCCTCTGCGGCGTTTTTCACGCTTCCCGAGTGCCGTTTCGTCATTGCCTCTGACGGGATGCGCGCCGCTATGGCTCTCCTCGCGATTACCGATTGCCATGGCGAACAGATCTTCGCCACCATCAACTCGTGCCAGGTATTCCTGGTTCCCCTCGCGCTTCTCCTTTTACGGAGCGAGCGCAGAGGGATAGCGCGGGCGATTGTGGTCGCAATGTGTACGCTGACAGCGCCTGCCTTGATTTTGTTCTTCCCCCTTGCGGTCTGGAAATGGCTGCGCGGCAGATCGCCGGTGGCGTTGGTATTCGCGGTTGGAACGCTGATACAGGGGGTGGTTGTGTTTACCCATCCCGATCCGATCCATCATCCTGCCTATCCGTATTGGGTTCCGTTTCTGGCGTCTTTTGAGAGCTGGATCTACCGGGTGCTTTTGGAAGCCGTTGCGGGTCGCGAGAAGACAATCGCGCTAGCCCTCCATGGCGGCGTCCGGTTAACCGTTGAAGTGTTCCTGTTGTTTGCAACGGCGGCAATCTGGGTATGGTGGAAGCTTCCTCCAGGGTCTGAGCGTCGGAAGCTGTTCTCGGTTTCGTTCGCGTTAGGCTATCTGCTGCTGGTTCAAATGTTTGTGCTTCGGCCCGGAATGCTCGACCCTTTTCTGCCGACCGAGCGCTATGTTCTCTTCGGAGCGACACGTTACTTTCTCATGTCCGGTTGGCTACTGCTGATCGCGGTGGCAATCTCGATCGAGTGGCTCGCGCGACGTTGGTCATCGGCAATGCGCTGCAGTATTTACTTGTTTCTCTTTGCATTTGGAACTTACAAGAATTACCGAATCGACCCCATTCCGGATCTTCATTGGACAGCGCAAGCTCCGCTCATCGAGCGATGGAAGGTCGACCGCAAAGGACCCGTTCAGATTCCGATCAACCCTACTCCCTGGTCCGTTTATCTTCCTTGAGCGTTACCACGCCGAGGCCGGCATTTCGAATCGCACCAGTAGTCCAGGGCGGGCGTTGGCAGCGCTGATGCTTCCGTTATGAAGTTGAATTGCGCGCTCAGTGATTGCTAAACCAAGGCCCACGCCGCCTGTAGCGCTGTCGCGTGAATTGTCCACACGAAAGAATGGATGAAAAATCTTGTCCAGAGCTTCTTCGGGCACTCCTGGACCGAAGTCCCTTACGGTGATCAGCGCACGCCGATCCTCTACACGCGCCGCAACATCGATCACGCTTTCCTCCGGC